>JAFSIU010000093.1 GCA_017439615.1 Bacillota bacterium | reverse complement strand
TCCGGAGCTTTGGCTTTAACAGGTGCGGCAGGTATGACGTCCTCACTAAGCTCGGTATGCTGATCCATCATATTCTCGATTTTAAGGTCATGCAAAGAGCCATAGGCAACAGCTGCTGCCAAAACCTTACCGGGATTGTTATTATGATAGTGTACCTTGACAACATCAGCGCTGCCGACAACCAGCAAGCAATCACCCTTGGTAGATTTCAGTATTGATTTTTTGACAGTATCGGGATTGAGTTTTTTGCCTTTGATAAGAAACTCTGTGCAATAGATGAATTCAACATTGGAAGCATCTGCTCTGCCTGCTGCGGTTTTGGCACCAGCAGATATACTGAAATTAGCTGCAGGCTGCTGAACCTTCTGTGCAACTGCGGAGAAATCGATTTCTTCACCTGACAAGACCTTGAGTCCGCCCTCCATAATGCAAAGCAATCCTCTGCCACCTGCATCAACAACGCCTGCTTCCTTCAAAACAGGAAGTTGATTGGGAGTATTTGCCAAAGCTTCTTCACCCTGCATAAGAGCAAAGGTCAAAACCTCGACAATGTCATCGCAATCAGCAGCTTTTTCCTGAGCTGCTGCGGCAAACATTCTGAAAACTGTCAGAATAGTGCCTTCGGTTGGTTTCATAACAGATTTATAAGACAAATCAACACCCTTTTGCAAGGCAACTGCAAATTCATCAGCATTGATCTCGCTTTTGCCTGTAGGCAATCCCTGTGCAAAGCCTCGGAATATCTGTGAGAGAATAACACCTGAATTGCCTCTGGCACCCATAAGAGCACCCATAGAAAAATCAAGAGCAAGCTGCTTGACATCCTTGTTCTCCTTCAAATTCCCAACAGCAGAATTGATTGTTAGGAACATATTGATACCGGTATCGCCATCAGGCACGGGAAAAACATTCAGCGCATTGACAGCTTCTTTATTTGCAGCAAGATTTGCTGCACCTCCACGGAAAAAATCCGCTAAAGCTGCGGCTGAGACAGCATTCATTTTCATCTTATCCTCCTTAGTCAAGCACACGTACGCCCGCTATATTGACATCAACACTTGCGACCTTGAGCTTGGTGTACTTTTCTACGGTAAATTTGACATTCTCCATAATATTGGCAGCAATCATGGAAATATTGGTGCCATAGCAAACAACAACATTAACACGAATGACCAATCCGGTATTTTTGTCGGAAATAACCTCGACTCCCTTGGATAATGCATCTCTACCTAAAATATCGGACAAGCCATCGGATATTTTTCTTGAGGAAACCATGCCAATGATACCAAAACACTGGGTTACGGCAATGCCAGCAAGTTTCCCGATAACATCTTTATTAATTTCTATCATACCATTATTATTAAAAATTACGGTACTCATGATGACCCTCCTTTTTAAAATAAAGTTCGGTTGCAATATTAGTATTATACCAAATAATAAACTATATGTAAACAGAAAATCTTTTGAACTTCAAAAGTTTTTATTGTTTATTTGATGAAAATTGACAAATGAACAAAATAAAA
The DNA here is from genome assembly GCA_017439615.1 of Bacillota bacterium. Taxonomy (GTDB): domain Bacteria; phylum Bacillota; class Dehalobacteriia; order UBA4068; family UBA4068; genus RGIG3181. Next base: position 3,371 of record JAFSIU010000093.1, on the reverse strand, counting down.
AAAGTGCTCAAATGAGCACTTTTAACTAAGCACGGGTAACTTTACCGGAACGGAGGCATCTGGTGCATACAACAACTCTCTTGGGAGTGCCGTCCACCACTGCACGAACCTTTTGCAAATTGGGCTTCCAGGTCTTTCTGGTACGGATATGAGAGTGGCTGACCTGCATGCCTGTTACAGAACGCTTACCGCAAATTTCACAAACTGCCATTTATCGCACCTCCTTTAAGGTTATCTTCTAAAAACTAAATGCTAAATAGCACTTTCTGTCAAATCAGACTTAGTAAGTATATCAAAATTGAGAACAAAAGGCAAGCATTTTTTTCATATTTAAGCGATATTTGTGAAGAAAAACGGCACCAAAAGCAATTATTCTTTATAAACTCATTAGTAAATGCTTTGTAATTGAGGTGCTGATGTGAAAAGTCAGAGTGAAGTATCGCATACTTTAATATGCTATAAAACAAAACTTGCCGCTGCTGTCGATGAAAAACTGGAATTTGATGATGCCCTGCATCCGGAAATAGATATAATTATTTTTGCACTTGTCAATAAAATTGAGACACTGCTGTGGGTTTTGGATATGGAGATTCAGGAACAGGATTTATTGGATCAAATATATCCTGTCAGGCACTGAATCAATCAGCAAACAGAGTAAAAGAATCCATTTCCTCCCCTGCATTTGTATATGTCTTCATAGACAGCTCTTTTGAATTGATATTAAAAACAGTATAGACCTGCTCATTAATAATAAAGCAATCACTATATTCATTAGCGCCGCCATCATATGATTTGGCACCGGAGACACCCATCAGATAGACAATACCATTTTCATCTATTTTTTCATTAGCAAGCGGTTTGGTACGCATATATCTGTGTTCATGACCGACAAGAACAATATCAACGGAATTTTCCAGAAACACTGTCTCAAAGCGCTCCCTTAGCTTGACAGCACGGGATTCATCACGAAGGAAGCTGGTTGCGCTATATGGGGAATGGTGCATCATGACAATCGTAAAATCGGCAGCAGATGCAGACAGATCATCTTCAAGCCAAGCATAAGCCTCATCATCAATGATATTATTGCTGTTTACCACCGCAAAATGCACATTCTGATAATCGAAGCTGTAATATTCGTCTTCCATGTTCTTCGGAGCATTGGGGAAAGAGGGATAGGTCATCAAAAGCTTGTAATAAGAGGATTTATCATGATTGCCCATGGCTGATGCAAAAGGCTTGTGATTAAAAACATTTTTGCCGGCATCAAAAAATAGATTCCATTCATTCATTTCATAGGCATCATTGACCAGATCACCGCTCAAAAGTACAAAATCAGTATCACCAACGCTCTGCTCAAGTGCCTGTCCCCACGCACGATACTGCTCTTCGACAGAGGCTTCCAAGGATGTATCAGGCTGAGGATCGCCAAGAAAAAGGAAACTGAAGCCGCCTTCTTCTGCTGCTGTTCGGAAGCTGCCTTCATAATTACCGATGCGATAAACATATTCCGTATCTGCATCCAAACCGGTAATACTTGCACAGAATACGCTGGTTTCATCTTCTGTCTTTTTTTCGGCAGTTATTATTCTTTCCTCACTGTTGTTATCAGACGGAGAAACCAAAATACTCTGCTTGGCAGCAGCATCAGCTTGCCAGACAATACTGATGCTGTGCGACATATCGGCAGTACAATTCAGATGAATATTATAGGGCTGTGCAGAAGTATCTGCACAGCCTGTCAATAAAAGCAGCAATATTGAAATAATAAAGCAGAGCTTTTTCATATAAAATTATACCTCTTGATTGGCGAGTTTTGTCATATCCTTGAAGGCGCTCGTCAAATCATGAGCGCTGAACAAGGCATTGCCTGATACCAGAATATCAGCACCGCAGGCTGCAACTCTCTGAACATTATCAAAATTGATACCTCCATCAACTTCGATCAGCGTATGAAGCCCCCTGTCATCGATCATTTTGCGCAGACGCTTGATCTTATCCTCTGCCAAATCAATAAAGGACTGTCCGCCAAAACCGGGGTTAACGCTCATAATCAAAATCATATCACAGACAGGCAGGATTTCTTCAACAGCAGCAAGAGGGGTAGAGGGATTGAGAGCTACGCCACATTTTTTGCCGCTTTTTTTGATGATTTGCAGGGTGCGATGCAAATGGACACAAGCTTCTGCATGAACGGTGATCATATCTGCACCGGCAGCTGCAAAAGCATCAACATAATCTTCAGGATTTTCGATCATCAAATGTGCATCAAAACACATTTCAGTCATAGGGCGCAAGGAGCGCAGCAGCATAGGACCAAAAGAGATATTAGGAACAAAATGTCCGTCCATAATATCCAGATGCAGCCAGGAGCAGCCGCCCTTTTCAAAAGCCTCAATTTGTGAAGACATATTCCACAAATCAGCAGTCAAAACAGATGGAGCAATAATCTTCATCAATATTTCACCTCTCGTTCTTTAATCTGTTGTAAAAGTTCTTTATAACGTAAATATCTGTTTCTGCCTATCTCACCATCTCTGACAGCCTGGCGGACAGCACAATCAGGTTCTTTGAAATGAAGGCAACCGTCAAAGCGGCATTTGCCGACATTTTCAAATTCAGGATAAAATGAAGCAAGTTCATATTCGTCTATTTCTTCGGGAATATCCAGAAGTGAAAAACCGGGAGTATCAGCCCAGAGAATGTCATCGGAAAGGGGTATGATCTCATTATGTCTGGTAGTATGCTTGCCGCGGCTGATGCGCTCACCCACCTCACCGACCTCCATTGTATCATCGCCAAGAATAAGATTGGTCAATGTGGATTTGCCTACGCCGGAATTGCCTGCCAGAAAGCATACACCGCTTTTCAGCTTTTGGCGCAACTCGTCAATGCCTTTGTTTTGCTTCACACTGAGCATAAAGCATGAGAATCCTGCCTTTTCATATTCTGCAAGCTGATTTTCAAGCTCTGCATATTCATCTTCATTCAAAAGATCGGTTTTATTCAGGCATATCAGCGGCTCGATATTATTCAATTCAGCTATCAAGAGCATTTTATCAAGCAGTAACCAATCAGGAACAGGTTTTTGCGCTGCAATAAGCAAAATAGCCGAATCAATATTGGCGAGCTTGGGACGGATAAGGCTATTCTTGCGCGGTAATATTTCCTCAATGATACCTTCTGACATATCGTCCTGCGGCTCATTCATACGCGAAAACAAAACTCTGTCACCTACCAGAATGTCTCCGTTTTCTTTACGCAGCTTACCTCTTGTTTTGCAGATAAGCTGCGTGCCATCAGCATCAAGCAAGGTATAAAAGCCGCCATAGCCTTTTAATACAAGGGCTTCCTGCATATCAGTTCACCCAACG
>JAFSIU010000092.1 GCA_017439615.1 Bacillota bacterium | reverse complement strand
TTGAAACAACCGGTTTTTCTCCTGTAGATGACAGGGTCATTGAAATAGCTTTGGTGCGTATCCGTAAAGGCGAAATTACGGATACATTCACAACTTTGATCGATCCCGAAATTTCTATTCCTGAAAAGATAACAGATATAACAGGCATCAGCAACAGTGATGTTGAGGGTAAGCCTGTTTTTGCTGATATACTAGATGAAATAGAAGCCTTTGCCGGTGATGATATAATCATTGCGCATAATGCGCCTTTTGATAAATCTTTTATGGATCTTCGCTGGTCAAAGGATAACCCATGGATAGATTCTGTTGCTTTTGCCCGCATTGTCTGGCCTATGCTGCCTTCTCACTCTCTGGAGAATCTGATGGCATATATGGGTATGGTCAATGAAGACGCACATCGCTCTCTTTCTGATACGCTTTGTACTGCAAAGCTTTTTTTGCGTTTGCTCGAGGAATATAAGTCATTGCCGCTTGAGGTGCACCGCAATATATTATCCTTGAATTCTATTTCCTTTACTCCGCTTATGCAGCTTTTGCGCAGGCTTTCTGCCGCTGTTTTCACTAAGAAAACTCCTGCAGGCACACCGATAGTTTTTCAGCAATTCCATCCTTATGCTCCTGTGATAGATGCAGAAATTGAATATAAGGCAAAAGATGATGAATATACACTGCCGCAGGAGATAACCGACAGATATTTCAGCGAAGAAAGAATGAAAAAATGCTTCCCGCTTTATGAAGAAAGACCTCAGCAGGCAGAAATGGCATCGGCTGTGGCTGATGCTTTCAACAGTCAAAGCATTTTGCTGGCAGAGGCGGGGACAGGTACAGGTAAATCATTGGCATATCTGCTGCCCGCCGCGCTTTTTGCCCTTAATTCAGGACATACTGTTGCTGTCTCCACTCATACTCTGACTCTTCAGGATCAGCTTATAAATAAGGATATTCCCTTGGTAAAAAAGATTCTGGGCCGAGATTTCAAGGCTGCAGTGCTGAAGGGCAGAAGCAATTATATATGCCTGCGATGCTTTGAAAATATGCTTTTCAAGGCTGCTGAAAATGATATGGAATTTGCTGCACGCTTCATTGTCTGGCTCTCGCAAACCACGGACGGAGATGGCTCCATTTTACTGCTTACTCCCGAAGAACGTTGGAAATGGCGTTCGGTTGCCGCTGCAAAAGAAACCTGTATCGGTCCGAAATGCAGGCATTATAATTCAGATTGTTTTGTCTACAACAACAGAAGAGCAGCAGCTCTTTGTGATATAGTTATCATCAATCACTCTCTTTTGATAGCCGATGCCTCATTTGAAAAAGGTTTTCTGCCCGAATTACCTTATCTTATCATTGATGAAGCGCATCATCTCGAAAAGGTGGCAGGTGATCAGCTTGCCTCAAAGCTCAGCTATTATGATATCAAAACCTATCTTGAAAGGATCATAGGCAGAGAAAATGACGGCGTATTGAAAACACTGGAAAAATCCGCTTTGCAGCTGATTGACGGAGCAGAAGATGAGCAGATTCTCAAAGAAAGATTACTGAATTTTGAATTTGCTGTTTCCGAGCTTGAATCCCAAAGCGACAGCTTCTTTATGCTGGCAAGGGATGTCTTTTTGCCTATGATAACAGATAATTATATCCCTGCCAAAATCCGTATCACCGAGCTGTTGAAAGAAGGGGCAGGGTGGCATATTTTCCGCAGCTTTGCAGATTCGCTGAACAAGTCTCTGATGCGCTTTGTGCAGGCTCTTTCCTCATTGCTTGATTGTGTATCCGTCCTTGAGATACAGACAGAAAGAAGTGTCTACGGCAAGGAAGAATTGCGAATGCTGGGCCTGACCTTCCGTGAATATGCTGCTGTGCTGGAAGATATTGCAGAGCTTGACGTTCCTCAAGAGAATTATGTTTCATGGGTTCAGTTCGGAGACCTTTCCAAAATGCCCGATTTGCATATTGCACCCATTGAGCTTGCAGAACCCTTGAATTCCTGTCTTTTTATGCCGAAAAGGAGTATTGTTTTCAGCTCCGCAACTCTGACTACGGGAACTTCTTTTGAATATTATAAGCGCTCTGTCG
>JAFSIU010000017.1 GCA_017439615.1 Bacillota bacterium | reverse complement strand
TGGCAAAGGCTTGCATCAGCGCATCCTTTTCAGCAGGCTTTTGCTTGCCGTGAAGCAGTCCGACTCTTCTGTGAGCAAAAACATTTTTCTCAAGGTCTTCATATAAAGCCGTTGCGCTTTGCAGATCAAGCTTTTCTGATTCTTCGACCAAGGGACAGACAACAAAGCACTGTCTGCCTTTGGCTATCTCTTTTTCCATAAAAGCCCATATGCGCTGTTCATAATCATAGCTAACGGCATAGGTTTTGATTTCCCTTCTGCCGGGCGGCAGCTCATCAATAACAGATAGCTTCAAATCGCTATAAAATGCAAGGGCAAGGCTCCTGGGAATAGGAGTTGCAGTCATAACGAGCAAATCGGCATTTTTGCCCTTCTGCATTAATGCGGTTCTTTGACGAACGCCAAAACGATGCTGCTCATCTGCGATCGCCAATGAAAGATCCTTGAAAATTACATTATCCTGAATGAGAGCCTGTGTTCCTATGGCAACCATCATTTCTCCGCTTGCAAGCGCTTCTATGAGGCTCTCATAGGCCTTTCCATTGACCGAACCTGTGATGAGGCAACAGGTTATGCCAAGCTTTTGCAGCAAAGGCTGCAGAGATTGATAGTGCTGTGTGGCAAGGATTTCCGTTGGTGCCATCAAAGCTGCCTGATGACCATTGCGACAGGCAAGATAAATCGCTGCTGCTGCGACCACAGTTTTACCGCTGCCGACATCGCCGCAGCAAAGACGTGACATTGCATTCTCACTCGCCATATCAGCATATATCTCATTGATAACGCGTTTTTGCGCTCCTGTAAGCTCATATGGCAAAACCTTGCAGAAATCGGGTAAGATATCATCTGTAAGCTTGTGAGATCTTCCCTCCTGCACAGTCGCCTGTGCACTGAGATTTATCGCCAACTGCAAAACCAGCAATTCTTCATAGGCAAAGCGTCTGTGTGCAGCATCATATTCATCTTTATATTCGGGCAAATGCATTTTTCGTACTGCCTCTGCCCTGCTCTGAAACTGCATCTTTTCTATCAGCTGCGATGGAAGATTCTCTTCGATAAAACCTGCATATTTATCAAGGGCATCAATTATGATGCTGCGCAGAACCTTCTGACTTAAGCCTTCAGTAAGTGCATAAACAGGCTGCATACCGCGAAGCTCAGCATCCGCAGAGGCAAGAAACTCATACTCTGAAACATTGAGCTGGAATTTGTTGAACTTATATTCCGTTTTGCCGCTGACAAAAATTTCTCTGCCTTGATATAATTCTGACTCAAGGAACTTTTGATTATACCATATACAAGGAACTATACCGCTGCCATCCGAAACCCATGCTCTCAGAATCAGCATATTGGCTTTTGGACGAAGTTTTTCGCATCTTACAATATGTCCGCGGATATTGACGGTATCACCTATCGGAAGGCTGCTGATAGAAGACAGCTCGCTACGATCACGGAAATAACGTGGAAAATAAAAAAGCAAATCTTCAATCGTGCTGATGCCAAGCTTCTTAAGCAATGCTGCACGCTTAGGTCCGATGCTTTTCATATATTGTATTGGTGTAGCCAGATTGGAGCGATAATCGCTGTCAGGCTTTGCAGCAGGCTTGCTTTCGGTTTGAGGCTCTTTGCTTATCAAACTGTCGCTTTTTTGCTGCAGCAGAGGCAAAAGCTTTTTGCGTTCGGCAATTGAAGCAACCGCATAGCAAAGGGCAAGATCATGCAGCTCATCCATACCTTGTTTTTCGGCAAGATTGGCAAGATAATCAGCAAATCCGCCGAAAACGACGCTGTTTTTATATCCTGTTTTTATCTCTCTTTGAAACAAATCATCAAGCTGCATTATGAAAACCTCCTTTTTTGTTATTTTAACATAAATCTGCTAAAAAATAAAGAAGCCCTCTCTATCGAGAGGGCTTCAAAACTTTTGCTATTCAACAGAAAGCAGGAAATAATATAAGGGCTGACCGCCGAAATGCATATCGATATCCATATCAGGATAAAGCTCTTCGAGCATATCAGCAATTTCCTGTGCTTCTGCTTCAGACATATCATTACCATAGAATAAGGTGATGAGGCTTAAGTCGTCCTTATCTTCTCCGGAAGTCATTTCTTCAAAAAGAAGCTTCAGCACTTGCTGCATATCCTTGCCATGAGAAACAATTTTGCCTTCTGCCAATGCGAGCAAATCGTTTTCAGCGATCTCCATACCTGCATATTTAGAATCGCGGACTGCATAAGTAAGCTCACCTGAATGTACAGCACTGAATGCCTCGGTCATAACAGCGGCATTATCTTCAGCGGAAGCATCCTTATTAAACTCTACCATTGCAGCAATGCCATGTGTAACAAATTTGCTGTTGACAACAGCAATCTTCTTATCAGTAAGGGATTGGATCTGATTGGCTGTAAGAATAATATTTGAATTGTTGGGCAGAATAACTGTCTCTTCAGTATTCATATCAGATACGAGCTTCAAAATATCCTCTGCAGAAGGATTCATAGTCTGTCCGCCCTGCAAGACAACGGCACCCATTTGAGTGAAAATTTCAGCCAGCCCATCACCTGAGCAAACAGCAACAACACCGCATTTTGCTTCCGGAGCTTTGGC
>JAFSIU010000016.1 GCA_017439615.1 Bacillota bacterium | reverse complement strand
TGTTGAAAGCGAACAGTTTAATACAAAATAGTTACAAAAAAGACAGATGAGATAACTCATCTGTCTTTTTTTGCATAATGTTATAATTTTATCTCAATCTTTGAATATTGCAACCGTTACGCCTATGCCGCCCTCATGATAATCACCATCGCGATATTCTTTAACTGCGCGCAGATTCTGCAAATGCTCTTTGACTGCCTTGCGCAGAACAAAAGTGCCTTTGCCGTGAATGATACGAACCTGTTTCAATCCGGCAAGCATTGCATCGTCAAGATATTTATCAAGAACCTCCAATGCCTCCGTGACCTGCATACCGCGCAGATCGACCTCGTTTTTGATATTCATCGCCTTGTCACGCTGCAGAGCGCCGCCGCGCTTTTTCAGCTGTTTTGTTTCGGGAGGCTCGGAAAGACGCAAATCGGATATGGGCAGCATCATCTTGACAATGCCTGCCTGCACCTGCACATTGCCATCGCTGTCGGCAGCCTTCAAAACAGTGGCCTGCTGATTGAATTTTGGTATGAAAACGGTGTCCCCTGCTTTGAGCTTTGCGGGTGCTTCGCCCTCATAGATGATCTCGGGCTGTTCCTCTTCGAGCTGTTTTTGCCAATCCAAAAGCTTGCGGCGGTTTTCATTGAAAACTCTCTGGGCATTTTCTTTTTCGGCAATTTGTTTCTTTATTTCATCATATAAGGCCTTGCTCTTTTCAGCAGTCTCCTCTACTATTTTGCGGCTCTTTTCATGAGCCTCGTGCAGCAGCTTGGCCTCGCGGATCTTGACCTGTTCAAGCTCGCGATTCAGTTCTGCCTGCATTGCTTCTGCTTTTGCCAGGGCGGCATCGGCTTCTTCCTGAGTGCGGACAGCCTCACGGCGCATTTGCTCGAGATTTGCCAGCATATCAGCAACAGCTGCATCCTCGCTGGAGAGAAAATGATTTGCTTTTTCGATAACAGCCTTATCCAAGCCGAGCTTGGTGGCTATCTCAAAGGCATTACTCTTGCCGGGCACGCCCATCAAAAGCTTATATGTCGGAGAAAGGGTGCGCACATCAAATTCGGCGCTGGCATTCATATAGCCTTGATTGTTATAGGCGAAGGCTTTCAGCTCGCTGTAATGTGTGGTGGCAAGGATTTTCGCCTGCTTTTCACGCAGATATTCCAAAATGGACATAGCAAGTGCCGCACCCTCGGCGGGGTCGGTACCTGAACCAAGCTCATCCAGCAGAACAAGCGAATTACTGTCCGCTTTTTCGAGAATATGCACGATATTCGCCATATGCGCGGAGAAGGTGGAAAGAGATTGCTCAATGCTTTGCTCATCACCGATATCTGCGAAAATCTGTTTATAAAAGCACAGCTCTGAGCCGCTTTCGGCAGGTATATGCAGGCCCATAAGCGCCATTAGGGTGAAAAGACCGACCGTCTTCAGAGTTACTGTCTTGCCGCCGGTATTGGGACCGGTGATGACAAGCGCGCTGATATTGCGCTCAATCTTCAAATCCACAGGAACAACTTTGTTCTTATCGATCAGGGGATGGCGGGCTTTGATAAGCTTGATAAGCCCCTTGTCGTTCATTGCAGGAGAAATGCCGTCATGATCATAGCTCAGCTTACCCTTGGCGAGCATAAAATCGATTTCTGCCAATATCTTCAGCGAAATCTGCAAATCGCTGTTGAAGGAATTGATAACAGCGGAAAGCGCACGCAAAACAGCATTTATCTCATCCTCTTCCTCGGAGGCGAGCTTCTGCAGCTCATTATTCAGCTCCACAGCAATCATCGGCTCGATGAAAAGGGTAGCACCGCTGGAGGAGGTATCATGAACGACACCGGGGATATGCTGCTTGGCCTCGACTCTGACCGGCACGACATAGCGGCCATTACGAACGGTGATAAGCGCCTCCTGCAGATATTGCGCTTTGGAGGGGCTTTTTATAATATTCTCCAAACGCTCGCGCAGGCGGTCATTGCAGCTCTTTTGGCGGCGGCGAATGGCATAAAGCCGCTCGCTTGCAGTATCCAATATGCTCAGATCGGGAGCAACGGTGCGCTCAACAGCGCTTTCAATCGTTTTGAAAATGCCCAATTCCTTGCCGGCGGCAATGAAGATGGGAAAATTGCCCTTGACATTGCCAAGAAATTCCTTGCTGCGGCGCATAGCACGGCAGGTATCACCGACATCGACCAGCTCCTGCACGCTCAAAATACCGCCGATTTCCAAATGGCGAAGCGATTGACGGATATCATGTGCGCCGCCGATAGAAAAATCGGGATAAAGACGCAGCATTTCACGCGCCTCATCGGTTTCTCTGAGCATTTCCTTCTGCTCGGCAAGAGTTGATGCAGGTTCCAACTTCTGCACAAGTTCGGCAGAGCAAGGGAAAGATGTATTTTGCTGCAGCTGCTCAAGGATTTTATCCAGTTCGAGCTTTTGCATAGTTTTATTGTCCATCACAAACACCTCTGTAAAAATGTCCTTTGGTAAAGCCGGGACCGCCGAGAGCGGACAGCTCCGACATCAGCTTCTCCGTATCGCCGCCCTGCAGCGCACCGTGATAAAGCGATGTGACCGCACCTGCCTTGGCAACATCATAAAGACGCAGATCAAGCGTGAATATATTGATACCGGCTCTTTGCAGCGGCTCAATATCCGAGAGCATACAAAGCTCCCTGGCATTGAAAAGATGCATACGGCAGAATCTATCACAGCGGATCGGGAAAGCATAGCCTTTTTTATCCTGCAGAGCATAGCTGTTCAGCTTCTCGCAGGGGCTTGAGCAGTTCTGCTTGCCTGTTCTGCCTCCAACAGCACCGCCCAAGAGGCAATATTGTGAGACCATCAGCTGCGATGCTCCGTGAACAAGTGCTTCTTTTTCGCCATTGAAGCTGATCGCGGCAAGCTGCGGAATGGAAAGCTCCGAGGAAAGCAGCAGACTTGACAAGCCGGCCTCACCAAAACGCTCGGCTGAAAGAGAATTGAAAACATTCAAGCCGAGGCCACCGCAAAGCTTACCGAAAAATCCGCTTTCTCTTGCCAGCTCTATCGCACCGAGGCTGTCGCAGCGAAGGCCCTCAATCCCCGCCTCCTGCCAAATTGACAGCTGTCTGAGCCAATATTTCTTTTCGGAATTCAGATATATTTGCGGCAAAATGGGACAAAGCTTTGCACCATATGCTTGCAGGCGTTTTTTAAGCACTGCATAGTCTGTTGCCGCTGCCTTGCGGCTGAAGCTGTTATCCTCATAATATATGACTTCAGCACCGTTTTGAGCGGCGGCAATTGCTTGCTTTTCATTTTCTACCCATGCGGCAAGCTTGGTAGTGATTTGCGGTTTTTTGACTGCGGCTTTGCAAAGCAATTCTTTTTTCAGTTTTTCAAAAGCAGATTGCTTTACAGTCGCGCGTTTATTCTTTCTTTCGCGCTGCGCTTTCACCTGCTCTGCGCATTGGCGGCGCAGATTATTCAGCACGGAGGCAGGCAGCATAATATTCTCAGCAATATCAAGCTGCAATTCTTTCAAATAAAAACCGCTGCCGCCTAAGCGTGAAAGCTGACCTTTGATATATTCTGCATCGGCAGGGCGTTTGATTGCTGCGGCAACTACATAATCCACATCGGAGAAGGTCGCCTCGTTACCCTCCTCATCCCAGGCCTTCAGCATGGGATTCTCTCCCAATCGTGCAATAAGCCTCATAGAAAGCGACTGCACCTTTTCCTCACGGAAGGACATAAGCGCCTTTTGCATCAGCAGGCTGTCATTCGTTTTGAACACTCTGTCGCCGCGGAAGGCCTTGCCGCTGAAATTCAGCTCCACCAATTCGCCAGCTGCGGCACTTGCAACAGGCTTGCCTTTCTGCCTTATATCCTCGGCGATAAAACCGCTGCGGCCACCCTTGGTCACCCAGATCTCCAGGCCGTCACCGCTATTGAGAGGCATATCGAGGCGCAGAGTCAAGCGGCCGTTGGCGCAGCTTTCCACTCTGCCCAAAAACACACCGCGATTATTCGGCTTTTTGCCGCTGCAAAGCTCGCCGCCGAGATTACCCAATAAATAGCCTGCGGCATGGTCGCGATTGAAAATCTGTTTCAATTCACCCAAGGCCGCTTCATTATCAAAAGCTTCGTTCTCCCCTGCTTTGGCATCAAGCAAACGGCGATAATTATCCGTTACCACTGCAACATATTCGGGGCGCTTCATTCTGCCCTCGATTTTTAAGGAATCGACACCTGTTTTCAGCAATTCATCAATGGCGGTGATACCGAAAAGATCCTTGGGAGAGAGCAGATATTCACCGCTTTTAACAGGGATTTCCCTGCCTTTTTCGTCAAGGAGCGCATAAGGCAGGCGGCAGGGCTGCGCACAACGGCCGCGATTGCCGCTGCGGCCGCCGATCATGCTGCTCATCAGGCATTGACCGGAATAGCAAACACATAAGGCGCCATGCACGAAAACCTCCGTTTCGCAAGCAGCATTGTCACTTATCGCTTTTATGTCCTCACAGCTCAGCTCGCGTGATAAGATAACACGCTTTATTCCCTGTTTTTCCAAAAAGCTGACAGAATCAAGATTATGCGCTGTCATCTGAGTAGAGGCATTGACATCAAGCTGCGGCAGCAATTTGCGCACCGCACACAAAAGACCATAGTCCTGCACGATGACGGCATCAATGCCGATTTCATAAAGATATTTGATATAGTCAAGTACGGCAGGCATTTCGCTGTCAGAAATAAGAGTATTGACAGCGCAATAGACCTTCACATTATGAAAATGGGCATAGGAAATTGCGGCAGCTATTTCCTCATCGGAGAAATTGCCTGCCTGCGCACGGGCGGAATAATTACTGCCGCCCACATATATCGCATCTGCCCCATTGGCAACAGCGGCATAAAATGCCTCCATATTGCCTGCCGGAGCTAATAATTCCGGTATCTTCATAATGCTCCTTGATTATATATTTCCATACCATAACAAAGCTTATGCCCATGCCGTAAAGACACAGGCATAAGCCGCAAAATTATATTATTTCAGCACTCTGCTGACGCGAATAAGACCGGAGGCGGGAACGATTTCCACGCCGCGCTTTTCCAATTCGTCGAGGAAGAGATTCATACCGAGACTGTCGCTGGAAATATGACCTGCCAGGATTACATTCATATATTCCTTTTTCGCTGCCTCAAGATGTTTTTCGCTCATATG
>JAFSIU010000091.1 GCA_017439615.1 Bacillota bacterium | reverse complement strand
ATTCCTTCTTAAATTAATATTTGAATATTTTAGCACAAATATTTTAGTTATGCTACAAAAATAAAAATAATTTGGTATTTTTTCGAAAACAAAAGAGGCATTATGCCTCTTTTGTTTTTCTTATTTGGTATAGAAATTTTCTTCATCTTCCACCTGATAAAGTATCTGCTGTTCGGCACCGTTTTCAGTATTGATGTGCATAATATAGACATCTTCACCGTTTTTGACACGGAATTCATAACACAAAATTTCTTTGCCCTTACCATCAGGTACCAAAGACATACTGCTTTCTTGAACCTGCAAATTTCTGTTTAAGCCTGCTTCTGCCACCTCACGCATAACAATGGGAGCAGCCAGCTCTCTTTGAATGTGATACATATAATATTCATGTGCTTCAAAAGCCAGCAAATCACCATTATCAAGGGCTATTTTAACAAGCAGTTTATCTGGATAATAAAGAATATCCGCAGCATCTCTGAAATTAAATTCAAAACATACTGCATTTTCGGTCTTATATTGCTTCAAAACCTCCATAGCATCATAACCGCAACTCTGCACTAACTGTTCAGCCTTGGCTCTGGCAGAATCTATTGATATCACCTGCTCAATCGGTATTCGCTCATAATAATAGCTTAAGATTTTGCCCCCTTGCTTACTGACTGAAATATGCGTATCGCCCGAATCATGAGCAAAAGCAAAAAAGAAGGCAGGCATAGTTGCCTCATCGTTGCTCTCGCCTACTAAAACTATATCGTCGATACTATGCTCTCTGCCAAGCAGCTGCATAAAGCGACTGATCTCCTCGAGTGCATTTTCCTGCTGAATTATATCACCGCTTAAACCTTTTGCCGAAACATTCTGCATATGAGAGGAAAACTTTCCTGCATAAGTCAAATCATCCTTTTCCGCGAAAAAATGATTCAGCTCGGTGAAAACAGAAGCGAAACTATATTCCGCTTGATCCAGCTTCTCCATATCAAGATATTGCCCCATATCAGGCATATCAAGGAAAGTCATTTCATCGCTGTAAGCAACAGTTTGCAGCTCCTGCAGCTTTACTGCTACACTTTCCATATCCTCAGCAAAGGAAGAAATCTGCCGTTGCTGCATATCGCTCAGTTTTTCACCACTCACAAGAGTTTCATGACAGGAAAGCGCATAATCTCCTAATTGATTATAATAGTTTTCCATCTCGGAGATATATTGCTGCGCAAAGGGCAAGCCATTCAAGGCCTCTACTGCCGTTTCTGCCGAATTCTTAATTTGTGATATAATACCAAGACTCTGTGCAGGACTGTTGATAACTGCTATTTCCATACATTGCATTGCCAAATCTTCATTTGCTGTAACAAACTCAGCAAATGCATTCTGATAGTTATTTTCTATTTCAGCCTCAAGGCTGTTAATCTCATTATAAAAACTGAATGCAAAAATAAGAGTTATTACAAAAGCCAATGAAACAATATAATATAAAAGCTTATAATTTCTTGTCATTTTCCAGCCTCCTATTTTGCAAAGACATGATTGCCGTATTCAACAATTATTTGTCTTGACCATACCCAGGAATTCGCACCAGTTTTGGCAGGATTCCAGAAATAGAGACAGCCATAAGTCGGATCCCAGCCGTTTATGGCATCACGTGCTGCTCGTATGCTCTCTTGTCCGGCAGCAGTATTGAAGCGACCGTTTGCAACAGATTCAAGGGCAAGGCTTTGATATATCACACCGCTCAAGCTATTAGGGAAAGACGGGCTGTCAACTCTGTTCAGCAATACCGCCCCTACTGCAACCTTGCCTATATAGCTTTCACCTTCTGCTTCTGCATGTATTGCTTTAGCCAGCAGCATTTCATTGCTTCCTGCAGAGCTTACAGAGCTTGAAACATATTGATTCAATCCAAGAGCCTTATAGGTCGCATTGCCGACTATGCCATCGACAGAGAGTCCATTCTTGCTTTGGAACAGCCTTACCGCTTTTCTTGTCTGAGAGCCATAAATTCCATCGACAGAGCCAGAATAATAGCCCCAATTCTTCAATCTGGTCTGCACATCAATAACAGCCTGTCCCCTGCTGCCTTGCTTTAATACAGCCGCTTCTTCGCTCTGCTGCAAATTGATATTCATTGCCAGTGAAAACAGCATCAGAACCAAAACTAAAGCTGTTATAAGCCAAAAGCCTTTTGAACTAAAGGCAATTTTGATCTCCTGCTTCATAAAAAAATAACCTCCTGCTTTTTTTGGTATTTTTCACAGCAAGGAGGTTATTTATGCAAATTCTTCAATTCAATTAAACATTAAATAAGATTTTACGATATTTTAAATAGTATTCAACAAAAGACCACACAGTCATGATAACCGCAGCATAAAGCAAAACAACACCGAGATGATAAAAGAAACCGCTGCCAAGGAAAGTTGAAGACGGGAAAAGCAAAATCCCGATCGCTACTGTCTGAAAAACAGTTTTGAGCTTGCCATAATTAGAAGCAGCTATAATAATATCCTTTTGCGCTGCAATAATTCGCAGACCTGACATTGCCAGTTCTCGACCGATAATAAGCATCGCTGCCCACACGGGAATTCGATGAATATCGACCAATGCGATCAAAGCAACAGATACAAGCATTTTGTCTGCCAAAGGATCCATAAACTTGCCAAAATCAGTTATTTCACCTCTTTTGCGGGCAATTGTGCCATCGAGCATATCTGTTATTGCCGCAAAAATGAAAATTAATGCACTCAAAATACCGCCATTATATTCACCTGCAAAGAATATAACAACAAACACCGGCACCAGAATTATTCGTAATAATGTAAGCTTGTTAGCTAAGTTCATAATACTCTCCAATTAAATCATATGCATCAGAACCGATTATACGCACCTGTACAAATTCGCCAATCTGTAATTCACGTTCAGAAGTAAATAAAACCTGACCATCTACTTCATAGGCTTGGAAACGTGTCCTTCCGAAATAGATACCGTTT
>JAFSIU010000090.1 GCA_017439615.1 Bacillota bacterium | reverse complement strand
ATGATTTATTTTGACAATGCCGCAACAACAAAAGTCAGCGAGGCCGCCGCCGCAGCTGCTTTGCGCGCAATGCAGGAGCTTTTTGCCAATCCTTCGGCAGCCTATCGCTTCGGGGTGGATACAAATCGGGAGATGGAGGCTGCGAGAACAAAGCTGGCAGGCTTTCTGGGCGTAAAACCGCAGGATCTGCTTTTCACCTCCGGAGCCACCGAGGGCATAAACCATGCTATCAAGGGTATTATGTCGGGCAGCAATAAGGGAGGCAGAATATTATATTCCGCCGCGGAGCATCCCGCTGTCAGCAGCACCGCGAATTTTATGCAGCAATTTGAAGGCTGTGAAGCAGCGGTGATACCAATCGATAGCTATGGCAGAATCGATTTGGCAGCTTTGGAGGCTCTGCTGCAAAAGCCGACTCAGCTTGTCTGTCTGCAGCTTGTCAATAATGAGCTGGGCATCATTCAGCCTGTGCGAGAGGCAGCCGAGCTTGCCCATGCTTATGGTGCTTATATTCTGGTTGACGGCGTTCAGGCTTTTGGCAAGCTTTCCTTCAAAATCTCCGATCTGCAGGCAGATGCCTTTGTCCTGAGCGGGCATAAGCTGCATGCACCCAAGGGCATCGGCGCACTTTGGCTTTCGCCCAAGCTGCGCTGCCGCGAGCTGATACAAGGCGGCGGCCAGGAGAAAAAGCGCCGCAGCGGTACCGAGAATATGCCCGGCATATTGGCTTTGGCAGCTGCAGCGGAAGAGGCTTTTGCCAATGCCGAAAAAAGAAAACAGCAATATGAAGCAGTGAGAAACACTCTTTGGGAATATATCGAGGCAAATATCAAGGATATTCGGCTGAACACCGATTTGGCAAATTCCGCACCGCATATTCTGAACGTGTCCTTTGCCGGTACAAAAAGCGAGGTGCTGCTGCATTATCTCGAGCAGCAGGGCATATGCGTTTCGGCGGGTTCGGCCTGCAGCACGCACAAAAATGCCATGAGCGGCAAAAATCAGCTGCTGGTCAATTGCGGCTTGGAAGACAAATGGACAACCAGCTGCCTGCGCTTCAGCTTCTCTGCGGAGAACACGGCAGAAGAAGCATTGACAGTCGGCAGGAGCCTGCAGTCAGCAGTGGAAGAAATACGCCTGCTGATGCTTTAAGAAAATAAAAAATTCATTTGACGGAGGCAAGTTATGTATAAATTATTATTGATCCGCTATGGCGAACTGGGATTAAAAGGTAAGAACAAAATCAAATTCATTGAAAAGCTGGCTCACAATATGCGTCAGATGCTCAAAAAAATCGAGGGGGTAAAAGTCCGTCATACATGGGGCAGACTTTGGGTAGAATTGGCAGATGCTTCTCAACTTGATGAATGTATGGCTATAGTCCGCAAGATTTTCGGCATTTATTCGATCTCGCCTGTTGTCGAATGTGAAAGAACTCTCGATGCCATGAAGGAAGCTGCCTGGCAGGAGCTTCAGCATGCTCTTCCTGAGGGCGGCAGCTTCAAGGTTCGTACCAAGCGTGCCGACAAAAGCTTCCCCATGGATTCTCCCGAGATCAGCCGTGAGATTGGTGCATATATACTCACACATATGCCGGAGAACAAATATATCCCCGATATGCATAATCCGCAGCGTTATGTCGATGTCGAGATTCGCACCGAGGGTGTCTTTGTTTATAGTCAGGTCATTCCGGGTGCCAAGGGTCTGCCTGTCGGCTGCAGCGGCAAGGGTATGCTGATGCTCTCAGGTGGTATCGACAGCCCCGTTGCAGGCTATATGGCAATGAAACGCGGTGTTGTGTTCGAGGCAGTGCATTTCGAAAGCTTCCCCTTCACAGGCGAGCAGGCCAAGCAAAAGGTCATCGATCTTGCCAAGGTGCTTGCACAATATAAAGGCAGCGGCATCAAGGTGCATATGGTGCATTTCACCGATATCCAGAAAGCGATACGTATGAATTGTCCCGAAGAATATGGCATTACACTCATTCGCCGTATGATGTTCAGAATTGTGGAGAAACTAGCCCTGGGCAGACAGGCTCAGGTAATTTATACCGGCGAATGTGTCGGTCAGGTGGCAAGCCAGACTCTTGACAGTATGTTTGTCATCAATAATGTCGTGAAGATCCCCGTGCTGCGTCCCTGTGTCGGTATGGACAAGGAAGAAATAACCGAGATAGCACAAAGAATCGGTACCTATGAGATATCCATTCGTCCCTTTGAGGATTGCTGCACCATTTTCCTGCCCGAATATCCCGTCATTCACCCCTCGCTGCGTGCAGCCGAGGAATATGAAAAAGCGTTGGATATCGAAGCTCTTATTCAGGATTGCCTGCAGCAAAGCTCTGCCATCACAGTTTATCCCGAATGATCCGGAATGGAGAATGAAGCTTGAAAGAAAGAATATTAAATTTTGTTGCTGAAAGCCATCGTCCCGTGTTGCTGGCAGATATAATCTCTCATCTGCGCTGCGATGCGGAGGCTCCTTTGGCATATCTTCAGGAACTGCTGTCAGAGGGTGAACTCTGTCTGAATAAAAAGGGGAAATATTGTCTGCCTCAGTCCATGGGTCTTTTCCGCGGTCGCATTCAGGGCTCGGACAAGGGCTTTGGCTTTTTTGTACCCGAGGATGAACATGTCGATGATTTGTTCATTCCGCCCTTTTCATTGAACGGTGCTTTGCATAAGGATCGTGTTTTAGTGCGCGAGGTGCAGCCTGAGCCTGTTCAGGCGCGTCATCGCCGTCAGGCAAGACCAATGGGCAAAAGACGTGAGGCGGAAGTGATAAAGATTTTGGAGCATGCCAATACCCGCATTGTGGGCACTTATCAAAAAGCCGGCCATTTCGGCTTTTGCTATCCCGATGACAAAAATATCTGCACTGCGGTCTATGTCTCCAAGGCGGACTCTCTTGATGCTGTCAGCGGTGATAAGGTCATCGTGCAGGTCAAAAAATGGCATAATGACGGCAAAAATCCCGAGGGTGTCATCACCGAGATTTTCGGCTCTGAGGGTGATGCCGCTATCGATATTTTGTCCATCGCCAAGAAATATGAGCTGGAAGAGGAATTCCCTGAAAAGGTCATCGCCAATGCGCAAAAAGTGGCTGTGATAGAGGAAAAGGATTTCGAGGGCAGACTCGATCTGCGCGGAGAATTCATTGTTACCATTGACGGCATTGATGCCAAGGATTTGGACGATGCTGTTTCTTTGGAGCGCAAGGAAAACGGCAATTGGCTTTTGGGCGTGCATATCGCTGATGTAGCGCATTTTGTTGCCCCCAATTCACCGCTGGATAAGGAGGCCTGGCAGCGTGCCACCTCGGTCTATCTTCCCGGCATGGTTATTCCCATGCTGCCGCGTGAGCTTTCCAATGGTGTGTGCAGCCTACATCCGGGGGAGGACAAGCTGACTCTTTCCTGCCTGATGGAGATTTCTCCCAACGGCAAAATTCTGGAATCGCATATCTGTGAGAGTGTGATACATTCCAAAAGAAGGCTCAATTATGACGAGGTCAATCGCGCGCTGCGCGGAGAGCCCTCGGAATATGAGGATATTCTGCCCTTTTTGCAGGAAATGAAAGAGCTGAGAGATGTTTTGTTTCAAAAACGTCTTGCAGCAGGCTCGGTTGATTTTGATATCCCTGAGATCAAGGTGCTGACCAATGAGAAAAATGAGCTGATTGATATCCGTCTTCGCCGCCGCGATGCAGCAGAATCACTGATAGAAGAAATGATGATAGCCGCCAATGAGGCTGTGGCAACCGAATATTTCTTCAAACAGGCTCCCTTTTTATATCGTGTGCATCAGTCCTTTTCCAAGGACAGATTGACTGAGATAAATCAATTCCTTGCTATGTTTGGTCTGGAAATAAATTGCCATGGCGGCAATATCAAGGCACATCATATCAAAAAGGTACTCGATGCTGCCAAGGGCGAGCCTTATGAACAGGTAGTGGCGCAGGTGCTGCTGCAATCAATGAATCATGCCTTCTATTCTCCCGATGCTTTGGGGCATTTCGCATTGGCGCTGCCTTATTATTCGCATTTCACATCTCCCATTCGCCGCTATCCCGATCTGGCGATTCATCGAGTGATCAAAACCTATCTCAAGCTCGGATTCTTGAAGGATGAAACTGCAGAAAACTGGTATAAGGAAATGGCTCAAACCGCACACCAAAGCTCCAAGCAGGAACGACGTGCCGAAGAAGCAGAACGTGAGGCTGTTTCTATGAAATGTGCTGAATATATGGCAGGTCATATCGGCGAGGAATTCGATGGCAGAATCGCAGGGGTAACAGGCTTCGGCATTTTTGTGCAGTTGGAAAACGGCATCGAGGGCTTGGTGCATATTTCTGCCATAGACAATGATTTTTATGAATATTTCCCGACAGAATGGTGCCTGCGCGGCAAGGACAGCGGCAGAGTGCTGCGTCTGGGTGATGAGGTCAGAGTTGTCATCCATGATGTGGACAGGCAAAAAGCTACCATTGATATGCTGCTTTGTGATTGATTTTGCAAAAATCCGCAAGATTTTGCATAGCATTGTTGTAT
>JAFSIU010000089.1 GCA_017439615.1 Bacillota bacterium | reverse complement strand
TACTTCTTTTTTCTCAAAGGCTTCGATTTTTCTGTCGAGAGTTTCTTCCTTCTGAATGGCACGTCTTTCCATTCTCTGAACTTCGCTGCGGCGCTCTTTCATTTCACGGTCGGATTCACTGCGCAGCTTGTAGATTTCATCCTTGACTTCCAAAACAGCCTCTTTTTTCCTGGCTTCAGCTTCTTTTTTGGCATCTACGAGGATTTTAGCGGCGGCATCCTCTGCACTTTTGATTTTTGCTTCGGCAATTTTCTTACGAATGATATAGCCGATGCCAAAACCGATGGCAATGCCGATAATAGCGCCGATAATATACTGTAACATAGCTTTCTCCTTTCTTCAAAATTTCGTTCATTTCACTTTTTTCATAAAAAAATAATCGAGTAAGAACTCGATTCAAGCATACGGCGTGATATAGGGACAATATCCCCAATATAGCAATAAAGTATATGATTAGCAGGTATTTAAAAACTAATATATATACAAAACAGCGCAATCGCCGGAACTAAAATCAGTCCTTTACGGATATAGTTTAGCAGCTTTTATGTAAAATGTCAATATCAGCACTGCGATTATATATCTTTATTTCTATAATTTTTCTGCCTTTTTAAACAAATTCTGAGATATCTAAAGATTCAAAAAGCAAAGGCGGCAAATTGCCGCCTTTGCTTACTATAAAATTGTTTATATTCCAAGAAGATATGCAGGGTTTTCCGCTGCCATTTTCTGTAAGGCTTCTTCGGGAATTCCCAAGCCTGCCAAGGCTTCGAGGAAAGTCTGCATTCCCTCGGGAGGAGTGATCTGCTTCGGCTGACCAAGATCGGTAGTCAAAATGATTTTCTCAGGACCAAGCTTCAGAATCGGCTCCGCAATAACCTCCAGGGGAAGATTGTCAATGGGCATAAGTCCATAGCTGATCTCTGCATAAACACCGTCAATAGCGCAAAGCTCGGCGATCTCGTCAACAGTGAGTCCGGTCGCTTCATAGACAGGATGTGTGAGAATAATTTTCTTTACACCCATTTCCTTTGCCAAGGGAACAAGATAGAAAACTTCATCACGGGAGAGATGGCCTGTTGCAAGCACTATATCATTGGCTGCAATAAGGCTTAAGACCTCCTTGAGATTATCCTGCACCTCAGGAGCGAGGATATTGATAGGAGTGATCTCCTCGATTTTGCGGGAGCCACCTGCCTTGTCTCCACCTGTCCATTCGGCAGGGATATCAAAAATCTGACCGTGCTCCATCTGCATTTTGAGATGACTTTCAGCATGCATGGTAGGCATCCATACCACACGCAGCAGCGAGACACCATTTCGCTTCAAGCCCAAAGAGCCTCTGATGACATCAGGATTGATGCCGCCGACATAGTGATTGAGGACTATGGAGCCCCAGAGATTGCCTTCGGCATAGATATCGGAGAGTGCGGCGAAAG
This sequence comes from Bacillota bacterium, assembly GCA_017439615.1. Classification (GTDB taxonomy): domain Bacteria; phylum Bacillota; class Dehalobacteriia; order UBA4068; family UBA4068; genus RGIG3181. Next base: position 1,356 of record JAFSIU010000089.1, on the reverse strand, counting down.
GAACTGTGGAATAAAAATGAGATTTGATAACTGCTCCACCCATATCATAGGCTGTTAACTCGCGGCTAAGCCCCAAGCAATCAAATTTACGTGGGATAGGCTCAGGACCGCAATGTATATGCATATCACAGATTTTTGACATATCGAATTTCGCTGTCATAATTAATTCTCCTCAACTGCTTTGCCGGCAATGATATCATCGCGCATTTTGGCATTGGAATTGATTTTGGCAAGATAGCCATGGAAGCGTTCCTGGCTGTCAGCATCGGGAGCAGGAGTGAACAAGCTGACGACAACGAAGGTCAAGCTGTTGAAGATGAGACCCCATGCACCGCTGGAGAGACCGAGAGGTGTTTTCCAGATAAACTGAGTGATACCAACAACGATAACACCGACGATAAGACCTGCAATAGCACCGGCTTTGGAGCCGCGCTTCCAATAAAGTGCACCGATCAGAGAGGGCATCATCTGCAGGCAGCCGCCCAAGGCGATGGTAACGATGGAAACAATGAGGTCATTGACGAATTGAGAAAGAACAAGTGCCAAAGCGGACATAACAACGATAGCAATTTTACCGACGCGGAGGCTCTGCTTGTCGGAGGCATTTTTATTAATGAATTGCTTGTAAATATCCATTGTAAAAATGGAGCTTGCGGAGTGCAGCTGGGAGTCAGCAGAAGACATAGTAGCAGCCAATGCACCTGCCATAACAAGACCTGCGAGAACAGGAGTGGAATATTCCATAAGCATCATGGGCAGAACCTGATCGGGTCTTTCCAAACCGGGCATATAGATAGCACCGCAGAAAGCCACTACCATAATGGGAACATAGAAGAAAATGAGATATACGGGAGCAGAAACTGCCAACCATTTCAAAGACTTGGGATTTTCCACTGCAAAGAAGCGTTGGAAAGAAGGAGGATAGATGGAAACACCAAAGAGAGAGATGAAGGATGTCATATAAATGGGCCAATAATCGATCGGGATCATAACTCTGGAGGGCAGCTCGGTAGCAACACGGTTCATAAGATAGCTCCAATCAAGAGTACCTGTGGTGGCACCGAGAATAACACCGCCGGAAATCCAGGCAAGGATAATCATCATAATGCCCTGAACAGTGTCAGTCCAGGCAACAGCCTTGAAACCACCAAGCAGGATATAGCCGATGATAACAGCATAAAGCAGAATGCAGCCCCAGGTATAGTTGATCAGATCACCGGTTGCAGAAGAGAAAATGAGACCGCCGGCAGTAATCTGAGACTGCAGATAAGGAACGAGGAAGATAAGGCTGACAACAGCAACCAGGGCGCGAAGGAAAGGGCTCTTATAATAGCTGCCCAAGAGCTCACCCTGAGT
>JAFSIU010000088.1 GCA_017439615.1 Bacillota bacterium | reverse complement strand
TTCTTCAATTCGGAATAGTCGATAACGTCAGTGATCAAAGCCCATGCAACCATGGAGAAAACACCGAGGAAGAGCCAGAACAGAGCCATCATAGCCATATAAACATATACGGAGGGCTGAATGAGCCAGGTAACAACACAAACAAGTGCGCCGATAACGCTGGTTACTGCACAAACCTCAGCCTTGCCGAATTTTCTGACCAAGGGCTTTGCGATAGCAGCTGCTACTACCATACCTATCATCATAACCATAGAGCCGACACTCTGCAGGGAAGCAGCTTCATAGTAATCGGGATAGACATAGCTGACCATATTCTGCATGGTGAGCTGAGCAAGCAGCATAACCACAGAGGCAACAATGATGGAAATCAATGCGCGATTGGAAAATGCGCTTTTCAGCATTTCCTTAACGGTGGAGGTTTGCTGCTGGCTGCCAACTTCGGGGACAACACGTTCGGTCACCAATTTGTAGCAAAGCAGATAGCAAACAATGGCCAAAAGGGAGAAGATTCCGGCTGCCAAAGCGACTTTGTCGCCGATCAGATTGTTGTTTGCATCATAAGCGATCAAGGGAAGACCAACACCGATGAAGATACCGGCCAAGGTGCCGCCCATAGTACGGAAGGTGGAAAGAGACTGACGATCGCCGGGGTCAGCGGAAATGGCGGAAGCCATGGAGCCATAAGGAATATTGATGCCGGTATAGCAGAAGGAGCCCCAAAGCAGATATGTAACGATGAGCCAGGCAACACGAGCGCCATAGGACCAGGTGGTGGCAACATCATTGCCCAAACCGGGAGCATACATCAGGAAAGAAGCAATTGCAACCGGAACACACATACGCAGGATCCAGGGTTTGAATTTACCATTGGGGGTAATTTTTCCGCGGTCGCAGATGCGGCCCATGGTGACGTCTGTAACAGCGTCCACAAAACGGGCTACCATCATAAGTGTGCCGACGATGGCGGCAGAAACGCCCATAACATCGGTATAGAACTTCAGCAAAATCATGGTAGACATGATAAAGGTGAAGTCATTACCGAAATCGCCGAACAGATAGCCAAATTTGTCGCGGGCGCCAAAGGGGCGTAACAGTTTTGTACCTTTGTTCATAACAGCTTATTCCTTTCTTTTACAAAAATATTCAATATTCGACAAGGTTTTACCTATTTAATATCATACCAAAAAGACAATAAGGTAGTGAGTAAAAATTTTAGATATTTTGGTAATATTTTTATGAGAAAATATTGTAATTTATCTGTTCAACTGATAGAATCTGAGTGTAAAGAAAATAAAACAGCTTTCTTAAAACAGGAGATTCAGAAATGCTTTATCACGCGGAACTGCAATACTTGCAGAAAATGCTGCAGAAAATGCAGCTTCAGGTAACATTCAAGGATAGCGATTCTCATAAATTGCAGCCAACGGATATGGGCCTCAGGGAATTTGGCGGATATAAAGAGCATGGCAATCTTTTTTTGCAGGATGTCTGTCTTTGGGCAAAGCCGAACACCATATATAAACTGACGGATGCTTTTTTGTGCAACTATATCTTTTTCTTGCTGCCGGAAACAGAAAAACCCACTTCCATGATCATCGGACCTTATATCTCCTTTCCCATAACACAACAACAGATTTTGGAAAATGCAGACCGTTTTGATATTCCGCACACTATGTTGGAAGGCCTTGAAAAATACTATTACAGTATTCCTGTTGTTTCCGACGACAATCTTTTATTCATTTTGATCAACTCTTTCGCAGAAACCATCTGGGGAGAAGGCGGCGCCTTTACCATTCAGGATATCAGCCGTGCATACAGCACAAAAGAGTTTCCCTTTGCAGAAGGTCTCAATACGATAACCTCTGAAACATCAATGCTGAATATTCAGGTTATGGAACAGCGTTATGCCTTTGAAAACAAGCTGATGCAAAATGTCTCCAAAGGTCTGACACACCGAGCAGAAAAAATGCTGGACAGTTTGTCTGCAAAATCCCTGGAACAGCGCACTCCTGATTCTGTCCGCAATGTCAAAAATTTTGCTATTATCGGTAATACATTACTGAGAAAAGCTGCTGAAAACGGCGGCGTACACCCCGTTTATCTTGATAAGGCCTCCTCTGCCCTGGCAAGACAAGTAGAGAACATCGCAGATGCCGATGACGGGCTGAAACTGATGCGCGATATGATAAGAACATATTGCCGACTGGTACAGCAGCATTCAGGAATGCATTTTTCAGCATTGATACAGAAAGTCATAATTCATATCGAATCGGATCTGACTGCCGATCTGAGCCTTAACACTCTCGCTACGCAGCAAAATGTCAATCCAAGCTATCTTTCTGCCCTGTTCCACAGAGAAACAGGGAAAACCCTTATCGAATATATAACCGCTGCCAGAATGGAAGCAGCTGCCAGCTTGCTGCGCACAACACATCTGCAGATACAAATTATTGCGCAACAATGTGGGATATCCGACACCAACTATTTTTCAAAACTATTTAAAAAGCATTATGGCATCACGCCAAAGCAATTCCGCAAGGAGATGCTTCTGCATCTGAGTCCTTATCAATAATCTTCACAGTCACAACATACCATACCCTTGCTTTTAAAAGCAAGGGTATTTGAAATATTATGGAATAAATGATAGTTTGCTGACGAATAATATACGATTTTACAAAAAATTTGAGAAATATACTCCATTTTCATTGTATTTTGCAGCTTAATATAATAGAATAAATATAATTATTTTTCTGGAAAGGAATGCTTTATTATGGTATTGACTATCCGTCCCAATTGCCGTTATGCAATTGCCTGCCCCACAAGTATGGGAGTTCGTATCACTCCGGACAATCGCATGGCTGTTCACAACAGTAATCATTTTTATATGCAAGCAACCAGTGCTGAATCCAATGTTTTGAACATTTCTTCTTCATTGGGCAATGAATGTCTGGTGCTGACTAAATTTGTCAAGGACAGCCCCATTGCTCAATTCATCAAAAGCAATCTCCGCTCCCGCAATATCAATTATGAAGGAATTGAAGTTGAACAAGGAGGCCCTTGGGGCTTCCGGCATCAGTTCAATATTGCTGATTCCGGTTTTGGTATGCGCGCACCAAGGGTCTGGAATGACCGTGCCGGCGAAGTAGGCCGTACTCTCAGTGCAGATGAATTTGATTTTGAACGCATTTTCGGGCAGGAAGGTGTTGCTATCCTGCATATTTCCGGTCTGATCGCAGCAATGAGCCCTGAGACCACTCAATTCTGTCTGGCTTGCGCTGAAGCTGCAAAGGCTCATGGAACGATGGTCAGCTTCGACCTCAATCACCGTGCAACCTTCTGGAAAGGACGCGAAGAAGAGCTGCGCGAAGCCTTCCACCAGATTGCCTCTGTTGCAGATGTTTTGGTCGGTAATGAAGAAGACTTCCAGCTTTGCCTGGGCTTCCAGGGACCTGAAGCCGGCGGCAAGGATCTCAGCGGCAAAATCGAAAGCTTCAAAGCCATGATAGGCGAAGTTATGGAAAAATATCCCAATGCCAAGGTTTATGGCACAACTCTGCGTCAGGCACTCAATGCCAATGAGCATCTCTGGGGATGTCTGCTCCATGCAAACGGACAATGGTGCGTTGAAGAACCCCGCAGCATTCAGGTCATGGACCGCATCGGCGGCGGCGATGGCTTCACAGGAGGCTTGCTCTATGGCCTTCTGAAAGGCTGGGCTCCCGAGCGCTGTGCTCAATTCGGATGGGCAAGCGGTGTTCTGGCAGCAAGCAGCCTGAATGATTATGCAGAACCTGCTGATGAAAAACAGATCTGGGATATTTATGCCGGCAATGCCCGCGTACAGAGATAAGGGGGAAACAACAATGAAAAAAGCTGATATTGCTCTGATCGGCTTGGCCGTTATGGGCGAAAACCTTGTTATGAATATGGAATCCAAGGGCTTTACTGTTGCAGTTTATAACCGCACCACAGAAAAAGTAACAAATTTTGTTGAAGGACGTGCTGCAGGCAAGAATATCATCGGCTGCTATTCCATTCCCGAACTGGTTGCAAGCCTTGAAAAACCTCGTAAGGTCTTTATGATGGTCAAGGCAGGTGCTCCTGTTGACAGCCTGATTGAACAGCTTATCCCCCATCTGGAGGAAGGCGATATTATCATTGACGGCGGCAACAGCCATTTCCCCGACACCATTCGCCGTACAGAATATGTCGAAAGCAAGGGTCTGCTTTATATCGGCTGCGGCGTTTCCGGCGGCGAAGAGGGCGCACTGAACGGTCCTTCTCTGATGCCCGGCGGTTCTCCCGCTGCTTGGGAGAGCGTAAAGCCCTTTCTGCAGGCCATCTGCGCTAAGTTAGAAGACGGCTCTCCCTGCTGCGATTGGGTTGGTGAGAACGGCGCAGGCCACTTCGTAAAGATGGTCCACAACGGCATTGAGTACGGCGATATGCAGCTCATCTGCGAGGCCTATCAGCTGTTGCGTGACGGCCTCGGCATGAGTGCTGAGGAGATGCACGAGGTGTTCGCCCAGTGGAATGAGACGGAGCTTGACA
>JAFSIU010000087.1 GCA_017439615.1 Bacillota bacterium | reverse complement strand
GGCGCCGATTTCCTAGGTGACGCAATGTCAAGCAAGATATATGCCAGATATTCCACCTCTGCCTTTGTTCACAAAATGCCTCTTGAAACCATTGATGCGGAAAGAAAGCTAGCAGCCTTTGACCTGGCTCTTGCATATCGCTTTGATTATCTGCCTGCTTTTTCCGCCGAAGAGCAGCCTGATTTGTGTTCGTTTCTTATGTACATTATGTGGATAGATAATATTGGCGAAAATGGAGTGATCAGCAAAGCCAAGGCCGAAGAAGTTGCTCAGGCGCAATTCGGCATGTCTATCAAAGATATGTATGTCCCTGCTCCCGATGATAAGTATTATTCTGTTGAATTCGGCAAATATTGGGAGGAAAGAGAGGACGGCTATTGGTGCGTACCGATGAGCTATAATCAATATTGCCTCTATGATTTGATAGAAGAGCAAAGCTATGAGGAAAACGGTGTTGTGGTAACAGAAGCAACATTTCTGGAGTGTGTAGTTCGCGAACCGTTTTTTGGCGAAGATTATGAACTTGATATGACCTATTATAATGCTAATCCCCAAGGCTATTCTCATTCCCTGCAATATATAATCGAGCAAAAAGGCGACAAAATCGAAGCAGGCCTGTCTGTTTTTGAAGCGGCAAGGGAGATGATTTCCGAAGGCAAGACCGATATGTTTGAGGTAGGTGGAGTGAAAAGGATAAAATACTATTTCGATGAAAATGGCGGCATACATTATTTGAAAGTAGAAGAGAGAGATTCCGCCATTGTCGGCAATTGGTCTGAAAAATAAACTCAATACTTTTCCCGAAGGCAAGCCCGAAAGGGCTTGCCTTTTTTGAATTTCTCTCTGTTTTTTTGCAAAAACCTATTGGAAAACTAAGGATTAACTGATATAATAAAAATACTATTCTTAAAACAGAAGTTTTGAAGGGGGATAAAGAATGTTAGATCCACGCGAATATAAGGATTGGCAAATTGCTGAGGATGCAGAGCAAAATATGCCTGCTCCGCAGGAATGGGCCGAAAAATTGGGCCTTTTGCCCGATGAGGTGCTGCCCTATGGTAGAGTTGCCAAGCTCGATTTTCTGAAAATTATGAAAAGACTTGCCGACCGTCCCGATGGCAAATATATCGAGGTAACAGCCATCACTCCCACTCCCTTGGGCGAAGGCAAATCCACAACCTCCATCGGTCTTATAGAAGGCCTTTCCAAGCTCGGCTGCAATGTCGGCGGCTGCCTGCGTCAGCCCTCCGGCGGCCCCACCATGAATATCAAGGGTACCGCTGCAGGCGGCGGCAATTCCTTGCTCATTCCTATGACCGAATTCTCTCTCGGTCTCACCGGTGATATCAATGACATCACCAATGCACACAATCTTGGCATGGTTGCTCTCAATGCCAGAATGCAGCATGAATATAATTATGATGATGCGACTCTTGCCTCCAAGGGTCTGCGCCGCCTGGATATCGATGCCAACCGCGTTGAATTCAATTGGGTCATCGACTATGCCGCACAGTGCCTCCGCAATATCGTTATCGGTATCGGCGGCAAATCCGACGGCTTTATGATGAGCTCCAAATTCGGCATTTCCGTCAGCTCCGAGCTGATGGCAATTCTGGCAGTTGCCACAGATTTGAAGGATCTTCGTGAGCGTATCGGCAGAATCATCGTTGCATATGACAAGAAGGGCAATCCCGTTACCACCGCTGATCTGGAAGTCGATGGTGCAATGACTGCATGGATGCGCAATACCATCAATCCCACACTCTGCTGCACTAATGAGTATCAGCCCGTGCTGGTTCATGCAGGTCCCTTTGCTAATATCGCTATCGGCCAGTCCTCCATTATCGGCGACAGACTCGGCCTCAAGATGTTCGATTATCATGTAACCGAAAGCGGCTTCGCTGCTGATATCGGCTTTGAAAAATTCTGGAATGTCAAGTGCCGTCTCTCCGGTCTCAAGCCCCATGTCAGCGTTTTGGTTGCAACTGTTCGCGCACTCAAGATGCATGGCGGCGGACCCAAGGTTGTTCCCGGCCGTCCCATTCCCGATGAATATGTCAACAGCAATCCTGCTCTTGTTGAAGCAGGTCTTGCCAACCTCCTGCATCATGTCGAGACTATCAAAAAGTCCGGCATCAAGCCCGTTGTCTGTCTGAATAGCTTTGCCACCGATACTCCCGAGGAAATCGATGTTGTCCGTCAGGCAGTTCTGGCAGCAGGCGCTCGCTTTGCCGTTTCCGAGCATTGGCTCAAGGGCGGCGAGGGTGCAATCGAGCTTGCCGAACAAGTCAGAGCAGCTTGCGAAGAAGAAAGCGAATTCAAATATCTCTATGATTTGGATATGCCTCTCCGTCAGCGTGTGGAAACCATCGCCCGTGAGGTCTATGGTGCGGATGGTGTTGATTGGGCTCCCTTGGCAGAGCAGAAGGCCATTGCCTTTGAATCCAATCCCGCATATCGCAATCATGCAACTATGATGGTCAAAACCCATCTTTCCCTCTCTCATGATCCCACGCTCAAGGGTGTACCCAAGGGCTGGCGCTTACCTGTCAGAGATTTGCTTATCTATAACGGTGCAGGTTTCATCTGCCCTATGGCAGGCGATATCACTCTTATGCCCGGCACAGGCAGCAATCCTGCTTATCGCCGTGTTGATGTCGATACCGAAACCGGCAAGGTCAAAGGTCTGTTCTAAAATCAGGTTATTTAAGGCGGCGGGCAGCCAAAGCTGCCCGCCGCCCTTTAAAAATTCAAGTAATGGAGGCGAGAAGAATGCAGAAAATGATGGATGCAAGCATAAATGAATATATGGAGATTTTGACTTCATCAGCTCCCGTTCCCGGCGGTGGCGGTGCTTCGGCAGTCGGTGCAGCCTTGGGCATGGGACTTTCCAATATGGTGGCATCTTTAACCACAGGTAAAAAGAAATATGCCGAATATGAGGAAGAAATTTGCTCAATTCTGGAGCAGGGGAAGGCGCTGCAGCAGGAGTTGCTTACTCTTTCTGAGCGAGATGCCGAGGTCTTCGAGCCTCTTTCCAAGCTCTATGCTTTGCCCAAGGATACTGAGGAGCAGCAGGCATATCGCCGCGAGGCACTTTCCAAGGCTTCAATCGATGCTGCACTTGTTCCCATGCAGATAGCAGAAAAGGCTCTTTGCGGTATGCGTCTTTGCCGTCGTGTGGCCGAAATCGGTTCCAGATTGGCAGTTTCCGATGCTGGCTGCGGTATATTATTCTTAAGAGCTGCCATAAGAGCTGCTTTATATAATGTGCGTATCAATTTGCCGCTTATTATTGATGAGGAATTTGTGAAATCTTTGCAAAACCGTATGACAGAAATTGTGGCAGAAGCCAAAATGCTTGAAGAAGAAACAACAGCTTTGGTGGACAACAGATTGTAACAAAAATATACAGCATTTGGTATTCCTATTTTTTCCTATTTTCAGATAAAAAAGCCTCTCTTATACCAAGGGAGGCTTTATTTATTCACATATTCAGGCCTTGAACTGTGCTTTTGTGATAAAGTTATGTATAAATATCAATTTCTATATTTAGTTGTTAAACGCGCTCAGTCTATTGACAAAACACAATATATAGTATATCATATAAGAACACAAAAGAATCAATAGGCGTAGTATGCCTTTATAATGCACAGTGGAGGTTAGGTTATGATTACAACAATTATCAAGCGTGACGGAAGAAAAGTGGATTTCGATATCTCAAAGATTGCCGATGCGATTTTCAAGGCTGCACAGGCTTTGGGCGGCAGCAACAGAGATACTGCGGAGGCTCTTGCAGCGCAGGTTATAGAACGTTTGGAGGCTGTTGGCAACACTACTCCTACTGTTGAACAGATTCAGGATATGGTCGAAAAAGTTCTTGTCGAAAACGGACATACCAGAACCGCCAAGGAATTCATACTTTACCGTTCTGCACGTACCAGAGTCCGCGAAATGAATACCAAATTAATGAAGGTTTATGAAGACCTTACCTTCCGCGATGCTATGGATAATGATATCAAGCGTGAAAACGCCAATATCGACGGCGATACTGCTATGGGTACCATGCTGAAATATGGCTCCGAGGGTGCAAAACAATTCTATGAAATGTTCATTTTGAAGCCCGAGCATTCACGCGCACATTCCGAAGGCGATATTCATATCCACGACCTCGATTTCCTGACACTTACCACCACTTGCTGCCAAATCGATATTCATAAGCTTTTTACCGATGGTTTCTCCACGGGTCACGGCTTCTTAAGAGAACCCAATTCCATTCAGAGCTATTCCGCGCTTGCCTGTATCGCCATTCAGTCCAATCAGAACGATCAGCACGGCGGCCAGAGCATTCCCTGCTTTGACTTTGATATGGCAGAGGGCGTCAAGAAGAGCTATCGTCAGCTCTATCGTGATAATCTCATCAAGGTTCTGGATTTTAACGGTGTTGAAGGCGCTGATAAGCTTGTCCGTGATGCCTTGGACAGAATCAAGGCAGATAAGAATGTTATTCCCAATATGGCAGATGACAATGGCTATACCGAAGCCGAATTTGAGCTGCTTTCCGCGGCTGTTGATGCTGAAATGCTGAAAAAGGCACAGGCAGCTGCCAGAAAATATGCCGATAAGGAAATTGACAGAATTACCTTCCAGTCTATGGAAGCCCTGGTACATAACCTTAATACTATGCATTCCCGTGCCGGCGCGCAGATTCCTTTCTCTTCCATTAACTATGGCACAGATATCTCTCCCGAAGGCCGCTTGGTCACCAAAAATCTTCTGCTTGCACAGGAAGCAGGCTTGGGTAATGGCGAGACTCCCATTTTCCCGATCCATATCTTCAAGGTCAAGGAAGGCGTCAACTTCAACCCTGAAGATCCCAACTATGATATGTTCAAGCTTGCCTGCAAAGTTTCTGCGGAGCGTTTGTTCCCCAACTTCTCTTTCATAGATGCTCCCTTTAATCTGCAATATTATAAACCGGGCCGTCCCGAGACCGAAATCGCCTATATGGGTTGCCGCACCAGAGTTATCGGCAATGTCTATGATAAGGACAATGAGATCGTAACAGGCAGAGGCAACTTAAGCTTCACTTCAATCAATCTCCCCAGACTTGCGATCCGTGCAAATCACAATATCGAATTCTTCTATGACCTTCTTGACAGAGAGATTTCTCTTGTTATCGAACAGCTTACCGATCGTTATCATATTCAGGCAGGCAAAAAGGTCAAGAACTATCCCTTCCTGATGGGGCAGGGTATTTGGATTGGCTCTGATGAGCTTGGTCCCGATGATACAGTAGGTGAGGTCCTGAAACACGGCACACTCTCTGTCGGCTTCATCGGTCTGGCAGAATGTCTGACAGCACTTGTCGGAGCTCACCATGGCGAGAGCAAGGCCAGTCAGAATCTCGGTCTAGAAATTATCGGCTATATGCGTAAGCGTATGGATGATGAATCCAAGAAAACCGGTATGAACTATACCTTGCTCGCCACTCCCGCCGAAGGACTTTCCGGTCGCTTTGTCCGTATCGATAAAAAGAAATTCGGTATTATTGAAGGTGTTACCGATAAGGAGTATTATACCAACTCCTTCCATATTCCCGTAAAATATCCGATCAGTGCCTATGAAAAGATTCGTCTTGAAGCTCCCTATCATGCGCTCACCAATGCAGGTCACATCACTTATATCGAGCTTGATGGCGATCCTGTCAAGAATCTCGATGCTTTTGAGGACATTATCCGCTTTATGCATGATTGCGGTGTCGGCTTCGGCTCCATCAACCATCCCGTTGACCGCGACCCTGTTTGTGGCTATACCGGTATTATAGATGATGTTTGTCCCCGCTGCGGACGTCATGAATGGGAAGGCGTCTCCGTTGAAAAACTGAAAAAGCTCGGTGTTTATAAGCATCTGCACGCAGGCTCTTTGGGCTGCTGCGGTAATCCTGCCGAAGAGGCAGACAGAATCCCCAATCCCATCCCCGAAAAAGAATAGGAGGAAAGAATATGACAATTGAACAAAAAACAAATGAAGCTGTTGAAATGGTTGGCGAAGGCGTTGGTTTTGAAAGAATCCGCCGCATCACCGGTTATCTCGTAGGAACAGTCGATCGCTTCAATGATGCCAAAAGAGCAGAAGTCAGAGACCGCGTCAAGCATTCTCTTAACAAGGAGATGGAGCAGCTGTGAGTGAGGCAGCTCCTTTAAGGCTGGCAGGCGTGGTGCGTGAGTCTATTGTAGATGGCCCAGGTATTCGTATGACAATATTTGTTCAGGGCTGTCCGCATCGCTGTCCCGGCTGCCACAATCCTCAGACTCATGATTTCGCCGGCGGCTATGAGGGCAATATCCCTAAGATTCTTGCAGCCTTTGATGAGAATCCTTTGCTGCGTGGCATGACATTCTCAGGTGGTGAGCCTATTGCTCAGGCAGAAAGCCTGCTGCCCTTGGCAAAAGCAGTGCTTGAGCGTGGCAAGGATTTGACTCTTTTTACCGGCTATACAATGGAACAGCTCTTTGAGATGAGCGAGCACCGTCCTGCTGTTGCAGAATTGGTTTCCCTGTGCAAGCTTGTTATTGACGGGCCTTTTCTTGAAGCAGAGCGCGATTTGACACTTGTTTTCCGCGGCAGCCGCAATCAAAGATTGCTGAACGGCATTGAATCGATGCGTGAAAAAAAGGTGATCGAATCCGAGTTGGTATTTGCATAAAACTAAAAGGAGCGCAATCGCTCCTTTTTGCTTTTCACTGCTAATTGCCGCAGAGAAAAGCATTGTATATTTTGGATTTCCATAGTATAATTATATTGTTATAATTTTCAAGGAGTGTTATATGGAAACCTTGATGGAACTTTTGGATAAGGTGAACGGAATCGTTCAGGATTTTATAGACATTCTCGGGCCGGAGATATTCTTTGTCGCAGCGGTCTTTATGCTGCTGCATTGTTTCTTCGGTTATCAGTTGCTGCGTGTTTGGTCAACCATATTCGGTATGGTCATAGGCGGTGCTATCGGTCTGCTTTTTGCAACAAATATGGCTTTTGAGGTTCCGCAGGTCATCACGGCTGTTATCATTGCAGCGGTTGCTTTAGGTTGGGTTTTTTATCAAATCTATCTGGTCGGCATATTTGTTATTTTCGGAGCTGTCGGTGTAATAGGCCTGCATTTTCTCAATCCCGATGCATCAACCACTTTTGTTGCTGTTATGTCTTGTCTGGCAGGGCTTTTGGGGGTCTTGTGTGTCCGCCCCATAATGATAGTTTTTTCTGCTGCTTTGGGCGGCGGCTTGGGAAGCTTTTTCCTTTTGCACGCACAGGGCAATTTTGATTTTGATACCTTGGTTCAAAGAACGATTATTTTTGCTGCCTGTGGCGTGCTTTGTCAGTTTATTCTGACTACACCCTTCAGAAGAAAGACTGATGATGAAGAAGCCGTTGACGAACAAAAAGAAAAACATTCCCATGTCCGTCCTTTGATGGAGCGTATTTTTGTTAAACCCATTGAGCAGGTCCAACCGGAAGAAATCGATCATGAAGAGGGGCTGCCCTCAGCAGAAGATCTTGATAAGATGATAGCGGAGCAAATGACAGGTATGACAGATGATGCCAATGATTTTGCAGCTGATATTGATTTCTCTGTTTTTGAAAAATTTTCCGATGCTGCTTTTGAAGAAGCTGATGCTGATATTTCAGAAACAGCGGAAGAAAAATTTGATGAAGTTCTTGATGAAAACGGTTTGCCTGATATTCCTGATACCGTTCTTGATGAAATGATTATTGAGGCTTTGCCGGAAGCAGAAGAATATCTGCCTTCAAGAGAAACTGCTGCTTGCGAGGATGAAGAAATACTTACTGAATCTGCAGAAACGCTGTTTTTTGATGAAAATGCCTTGAATGATTTTGCAATCACAGAGGATGCGGAATATGTATCTGATATCGGTACCGAAATTGAAGAAATGACATCAAGGCTCGAAAAAGGCGAGTTGCGTACAGCAGAAGAAATTGAAGAACGTATTGTAGCCTTGGAAGAAGTTATAGAAAAAGATGTCGATGATGCCAAAGGCAGCATTTTCAGCAATCCGTTCCGTGCAGAGAAAACAGGAGATGCTGAGCTGCCAATGTTCAGTGCCGGAATGTCTTTAGCGGAAGCTGCTGCAGCACTGCAGGTTTTTGCCAATGAAGAGACTGATGCTGATTCTGCAGTTGCAGTTGCAGCAGAAAATGATCTTGAAGAATGTCAAGCTGAAGCAGAAATGGAAAAAGATGACGCTGAAATAAATAAGACCGAATTTTTGCAGACTGATATTCTTTTTGCAGAAGCTCTTGCTTCTGAAGAGACCCAACAGGCAGATAACCTCGCGGTACCGAATGAAGATGAAGAATCTCTGGCTGAAATTGCAGAAGAAGCCGAATAAAATACATAATAATAATTAAAAAGACCGCTTGCGGTCTTTTTTTTATGCTTCTGTCTTATATATATTCAGAGGTGATACCGCTGAAAAAATATATATTAGTTTTCCTGCTTATTTTTTTATTTCTGCTTGGCATTATCTATTTTTATGATGACGGGCGAATGAAAGAAAATGTCTATATCGAGAATATCCATGTCGGCGGGCTTAAAAAAAAGACTGTCGAAATGCTTTTTGCTCCATTTATTTCATCATTTGCAGGTCAGATAAATGTTTCTGCAGGCGGTGTTACACAAATTGTGAGTTATGATGAGCTGGAACTTTATCCTGATTATCTGTTAGCAATGGAAAAAGCCTATAATATCGGTCGCGAGAAAAACATTCTGCAAAGAATGAAAAGTCTTTATGAAGCAAAGAAATTCGGCGTATATATCAAAGTTCATTGGACATGGAATGAGCAGAAGGCTGCCCAAATCATCAGTAGAATAGCTGATATGGCATATTATCCTCCAAAATCTGCAGAAATCATAATAGGAGATAATGAGGAAATAATAATAACAGAATCGTATCCGGGTTTGGCTGTTAATAATGAATTCAGTCTTGACAATGCCGATCTTTCACAAATTGCCTGCGGCAAGTGGCAGCTGAAAACAGAAAGTATACCGCCGGCATTGTCAGCCGAAACTGCTGCCGCATGGAAAATCAACGGAAAGCTTGCTTCATACAAAACTGAATTTGACAGCTCTCAGTTGGAGAGAATGAAGAATATCACACTTGCAGCATCGCATTTGAAGAATATTTTGCTGATGCCGGGAGAAGAGTTTTCATTTAACGAGACAACAGGTCCCAGAACTGCGGCTCTTGGCTATCAGCAGGCTTATATCATCAAGAATAATAAATTTGAGCTTGGAATCGGCGGGGGAGTGTGTCAGGTATCATCAACGCTTTATAATGCAGTATTGAAGGCGGGATTGCCTGTAACAGAACGATTTCCTCATTCCTTGCCGGTCAGCTATGTGCCTGAGGGGAAGGATGCAGCAGTCAGCTATGGTATTATGGATTTCAAATTTCTGAACGAGCTTGATGTCCCAATAGTGATAGACAGCAAAATCGTGGCAAATAAGCTGCAGATTTCGCTTTTTACTCATCTTACTTGAATAATCCGTCAGCCTGTGTTACAATGTCTCCAAAGGCGGTGTTATTTAATGAAAAAAACAACAATTGCAAAATTTATTGCTGTTATTTTGATTTTGGGCGTTTTTGGTGGCTATCTTTCCTGGCAGTATAATGATTATCTTTCTCCCGTAGAAGTCGAGGGCGAAGTCAAAGTCATTATCCCCAAAGGCAGCTCCACTTCTGCCATTTCAGAGATTTTGTATGACAAGGGCGTTATCAAAAACCCTTATGTTTTCCGATTCTATATCGAACATGAAGAAGTCGCATCTAAGCTGCAGGCAGGCACATACTATTTCTCCGGAACAGTCTCGCTGGAAGATTTGTGCTCCGAGCTGCAAAAGGGCGTTATCCACGCTGAAGCAGTCAAGGTAACCATTCCCGAAGGCAAAAAGGTTACCGAAACAATTGAGATCCTTGTCAAAGCAGGCTTTGGCGATTATGACAAATTCATTGAATATTGCAATGAGGGCGATTTCAGTAAATATGAATGGATACCTGATGCCAAAGATGTTGTTGAGCCTGCAAACCGTCTGGAAGGCTTCCTGGCACCTGATACCTATGAATTTTATGCCGATGCAACCGAAAAGCATATTATCGACACTTTGCTTGCCCAATTTGATAAGGTCTGGACCTCAGAATATGACAAAAAAGCTGCCGATCTTGGTTATTCCGTTTATGAAATCGTTACCATCGCTTCCTTGATCGAGCGAGAAGTCAAGCTTGATTCTGAACGTCCTTTGGTTGCTTCCGTTATCTACAATCGTTTTGATAAAGGTATGCTGCTTGAATTCTGCTCAAGCATACAATTCCTCTTTGATGAACCGCATCCCGTGATTACTTTTGAAGATACCGAGATGGAAAGTCCTTATAACACATACAAATATAAGGGCCTGCCTCCCGGTCCCGTTGCTGCACCCGGCAAGGCTGCTATTAAAGCAGCTTTGAATCCTGCGGATACTGATTATCTCTATTTCCGCACCAAAGATGACGGCAGCGGCGGTCATTATTGGAACAAAACCTATGAAGAACACTTAAAAGCAGGACAGAAAAAATGAAAAAACCTGAACTTTTAGCACCTGCCGGAGATCTTGAAAAGCTGAAATTTGCTTATCTTTATGGAGCTGATGCTTGTTATATCGGCGGCGAGCAGTTTTCTCTGCGTAATAATACCGCCAATTTTTCCCCTGATGAAATGCGCGAAGCGGTCAGGCTTGCACATTCATTTGGCAAAAAGCTCTATCTTGCACTGAATATTTTCGCTCATAATGCAGATATCGATGCATTGAGAGCTTATCTTAAAGAAATCTCCGATATCGAATTTGACGCCTTTATCGTTTCTGATTTGGGCGTTATTTCCCTTTGCCGTGAAATCCTGCCGCATATGCCTCTGCATATCAGCACTCAAGCCAATACTACCAACAAGCTTTCTCTTGCCGCCTGGCGTGATATGGGAGCAGAACGAGCTGTGCTTGCCCGTGAACTGACCATAGATGAAATAACTGAAGTCAGCAAGGTCGAAGGCATTGAAACCGAGATTTTTATTCACGGCGCTATGTGTGTTTCTTATTCAGGACGCTGCCTTTTGAGCAATTTTATGCTCGGTCGTGATGCCAATCAGGGCAATTGTGCTCATCCTTGTCGTTGGGAATATGCTGTCCTGGAAGAGAGAAACCGTCAGGGACAGTTCTTTGGCATGGAAGAGGATTCCCGCGGAGCATATATCATGAACAGCAAGGATATGTGTTTGCTGCCCTGTTTACCGGAAATCATTGAAAGCGGTGTCTCGTCTTTCAAAATCGAGGGAAGAAATAAAAGTGCCTATTATGTGGCCAATGCCGTCAGAATATACAGAGCAGCAATCGATGCCTATTTTGATGATGAAAATATCTATTATTGTCTGCCTGAGTGGATCGAGGAGCTGAATGCTCTCGGCAATCGCGGCTATACCATCGGTTTTCTGCACGGCAAGCCCAATGAAGATGCCTTCTGCTATGAAACCAGCGAATCCTCCAAGGATTATGTTTTTGCCGCAGTTGTTGATGCCTGCGATGGTGAAAATCTTTATATCACGCAGAGAAATCACCTTCAGCTTGGCGATGTTCTGGAGATACTCTTGCCCGATGGCAGCAATATCGATATCCCTTTGACCGAGATGTATGATGAAGACGGGGAGAGTATTGAAACAGCTCCGCATCCCAAACAAAAGGTGCAAATCCCTTGTGCCTTAACTTTCCCTGTTCCGGTTATTGCAAGGAGAAAATATAGATAAACTAACAAATGCGTGCCGAAAGGCACGCATTTGTTAGTCTGTAAATCAGTCTTTTGAAGAAATGGTATAAAGTTTACCAATTAAAACCGTATTAATTCATATATATCTGGGTGCCGCTTTCGCCTTTGATGGCGAGCGGTGCTTTTTCAAGTGCGGCGATGATGGCTTTGCGTCCCGGCTTACTCTTGGCAAAATTGATTGCTGCCTGCACCTTGGGGAGCATGCTGCCTGCGGCAAAATGTCCTTCTTCGCAAAATTTTTCCGCTTCTTCAACGGAAATCCTTTCCAAAAACTGCTGATTGGGCTTGCCGAAATTTATGGCAACCCTGTCCACAGCAGTGAGGATGAAAAGATATTCAGCATCACAAAGCTCAGCCAAAATGGCGCTGGCATGGTCCTTATCGATAACAGCCTCCACGCCCTGATAGTCATCCTCACCTTTGCGAATGACGGGTATGCCGCCGCCGCCCGAGGCAATCACCACAAAATCATTATCCAGCAGGTTCAATATCGATTCCTTTTCAACAATATCAAGCGGCTTGGGAGATGCCACCATCTGCCTCCAACCGCGGCCTGCATCTTCTTTGTAGGTTTTTTCGGGATTTTCTGCAGCAAGCTGATTTGCCTGTTCTTCGGTATAAAACGGGCCAATGGGCTTACTTGGATCATCAAAGGCTGGGTCATTCTCATCAACAATGGTTTGAGTGATCATTGTTGCAACATGCCATGGCATACCCTCGCGTCTTAATTCCCTTAAAAGCCCCTGCTGCAGATGATATCCTATATATCCCTGACTCATTGCGGCACATTCGGGCAGCTCCATCAGGGGTATTTTGCTGTTAGCCTCAGCGCCCTCCGAAAAAGCAAGATTTATCATTCCTACCTGTGGGCCGTTGCCATGAGTAACAATAATCTCATATCCCTGTTCAATAAGGTCAACAAGACTTTCAGAGACGGTTTCAATGCGTGCCATCTGTTCAGCGGCATTATTCCCAAGTGCATTTCCGCCCAATGCAATAACAACTCTTTCGCTCAT
The DNA here is from genome assembly GCA_017439615.1 of Bacillota bacterium. GTDB lineage: Bacteria > Bacillota > Dehalobacteriia > UBA4068 > UBA4068 > RGIG3181. The sequence continues at coordinate 4,585 of JAFSIU010000087.1, read as the reverse complement.
TTCTTTCACCTCCGCTGTTTATGCAAAAATAAAGCGATTTGCTGTTATTTTGTCATTTTTTGCGGAAAATATGCATTCATAATATTCCTTCCATATTCAGTCCTTGAGCTTGAGGCAAATAGTATAAAAGATGATGAAGCTCCCTTATCTCAACAGCAGCTTCTTCAGAGTTTCCCTGTCTGAGCCATTCTTCTGCCCGAAGCATACGCAAATGTATTGCATCAATTTCTGTATGGTCAATAACATAGTAGAGCAGATTTTGGTTTTCTTCCCAATATTCGCGTATCGTTTTCATATCTGTAAATGCAGCAGAAACATTACTGTCTAATTTGTGATAAAGCTCTTCCATTGCTTCTGCAAGATCGCTTGTATATGATGACAGCCACCAATAGACATAGCCTGCAAATGAGAGCATCAGTACTATCGTTATGCTTATAAGAACAATGGTTTTCATGGTTTTGTCTCCTTTGCCTCCAGATGCAATCCGTCTTGGGTGAGTTCTGCAAGAAAAATATTGTTGATGCTGCATTTTCCTTGCTTTTTGATTTCTTTATTCAGCCAGTGCTTGTTTTGCCTGCTCTTTTCAGCTCTGCCTCATCGATTTCCCCGTTTTCGATCAGTATGAAAGAAGCCTTTTCCTGAGGAAGATTTAATCCGATATCTTCTTGTGTCAGTGGTTTGAATTTTGATTTCGGCAGAACATTGACCTTGCCGTCATTTTCCATAACAGCATAATCAACATCGCTTATCTGAAAATATCCTTGTTCGCGCAGCTCCTCTGTCAGGTCATCGAGATTCATACGCAGCTTCTGCAATTCTTTTTGATTTATTTTTCCATCTTTTATGAGGATCGAGGGATTTCCGCTGATAAAACGGCGCAGCTTTGGATGATTGAGCTCTGCCTGGCTTATACCGATTTCCAATATAGTCAAAACAATGATGGGGATAATGCTGTTCAAAAGTGGTGTCCCTTGTCCCTGCATGGCAATGGATGCCATATCGGATATTATGAGCAGAACAACAAGATCAAAAGGATGCAGCTCGGCAAGCTCACGCTTTCCCATAATCTTGACCGCCAGAAAAATAAAAAAATATATCAAGGCAGTGCGTATAATTGTCTGAAACATGATCAACCTCTTTTTTGCTTTATTATTAGCAGAAGTAAAATGGCTTATGAGCAGTATTCAATACCATTTTTTGCTTTGTATTGTTTGGATATGGAGTTTTTATACTATATGAAAATGAAAAGGAGGTTTCAGAATGCCCAAAAAGCAAATAAATGCTTCTTATGCTCCTGTGGTTGACAAAAGAACAGCCAAAATTCCCGTGGCAAAGAATTGCCTGAAGGCATTTTTTATCGGTGGCTTGATTTGTATGCTTGGTGAAATTCTGAAGAATTTTTTTATTGATCTCGGCATGCAGGAAGAGACTGCCGTTTCTTCCTATCTCGTCGTGATTATTGGTATAACCGCATTTTTTACCGCCATTGGCAAATATGATAATGCAGGTCAATTTGCAGGTGCTGGGCTTGCAGTTCCTATTTCAGGCTTTGCCAATTCTGTGAGCTCATCAATGCTTGAATATCGCTCGGAGGGCTTTGTGCTGGGAATGGCTGCCAATGCCTTCAAGCTGGCAGGCTGTGTTATAGTCTGGGGCAGTGTTTCTGCATTTATACTTGCCTGCATTGATTTGATATTGGAGGTGGTTTTGTGAAAAAGGGAAAAAGAACCTGGATATTTGCAAATAAGCCATCGCTTATTTCCGGCGCAGCAGTAGGCGCACAAATGGAAAAAGAGGGGCCTATGGCTCCTTCATTTGATTACTTCTTCGATGATATGCGAGCAGGAAAACTGAGCTTTGAAATGGCTGAACGTGCCTTTCTGCAAAAAGCATGTAATATAGCATTGGAAAAAGCTGCTTTACAAAAGGAGGATATTGATTGTTTCCTTGCAGGTGATCTGATGAATCAGATAATATCTTCGAGTTTTACAGCCCGGGATTTGCCTTGCGCATATCTTGGTCAATTCGGTGCATGTTCAACATCGGCACAAGCCTTGCTTGTGGGGGCTGCCCTGATAGATAGCGGCTTTGCCGAAAAGGTGCTTTGCGCAACGGTCAGCCATAATGCCAGCGCAGAAAAACAATTCCGCTTTCCCAATGAATATGGTATACAAAAACCTCCATATTCGCAATTTACGGTCAATGCCGCAGGTGCAGGAATACTTTCTTCTGAAAAAGCATCGGTATGTATCACTGCCGCAACCCCTGGGCGTGTTATTGATATAGGTATAACGGATGCTTTCAATCTGGGGGCAGCAATGGCGCCTGCCGCGTTTGATACCATAAAAACACATCTTGAAGATATGGCTTTGAATTTCGGGCATTATGATTTGATTATAACCGGAGATCTTGGAAGAACAGGCCATGAATGCCTGATGGATATTCTGTCAGATGCTAAAATGGAATTTGATTCCAAAAGAATTCTCGATGGCGGACTTCTGATATATAACACTCATACGCAGAATGTTTTTTCGGGCGGCAGCGGCTGTGGCTGCTCTGCTGCAGTGCTTTTCGTACACTATCTGCCTCTTTTGCAGCAAAAAGAGATCAGAAGGCTGCTTTTCGTTGCAACAGGAGCACTTATGTCGCCTGTCAGTATGCAACAGGGAGAAAGCATACCTTGCATTGCTCATGCGGTTTCTTTGGAGGTTATGTGATGTTGATATATGCTTTTTTAGTTGGTGGTGCAATATGTGTTGTAGGTCAGCTTCTGATGAATGTCTGCAAGCTTGATCCTGCGCACACAATGTGTGTTCTTGTTGTTTCGGGTACTGTGCTTTCTTTCTTCGGTATATATCAGGATTTGGTCGAGTTTGCAGGTGCAGGCGCTACAACTCCTATTTCCAGCTTTGGAAATGCATTGTTGGAGGGGGCAAGAGAAGGAATGCGTGAAAATGGGTTTATAGGTATTCTTTCAGGACTGTTGAAAAATGTTTCGGCAGGTATTGGTGCTGCTGTTGTTTTCGGATTTTTCGCCGCAGTTTTTTTCAAACCAAAAGGCTGAAAGTCTTTATATATTCCTCTGAATATGATATAATCAAAAAAGAAAAATACTTTTCGGAGGAAGCCATGCAGCCGCTTTATGCAGGTATAGTTATCAATAAGAAAATAGAGGCTACTGACAGAATTTTTACCTATATCGTGCCTGAAAATATGCAGCAGCAAATCAAGCTTGGTATGGCGGTAAAGGTTCCTTTTGCGCATAGTGTGCAGGAAGGTGTTGTGGTAGAACTCAGCGATTCAACTGATGTTGCAGGCTTGAAGGAGATTCGCTCGGTTATTTCTCCTCAGCCTCTTTTTGACGAAAAAATGCTTGAGCTTTCTGCTCTTATGGCGGAATACTATATGTGTACCCGTGCTGCAGCAATCGGAGCTATGTTGCCTGCAGGTTTATCTCTCACGGGAAAATTGCCGCAATCCAAAAGTGTGATATGCTATTATCCTGCTGAAAAAAGTGCTGAATTCAGCGGCCGTGAAAAAAAACAGCAGCAGGCTTTTGAATATATCTTAAAGAACAGCGGTTGTTCTTTTTTCGAATTGCAAAAGGCTGGTATTTCCTCTGCAGTTCTGAAAAGGCTGCAGGAAAAGGGCTTTATTTTTTCACGCAGAGAAAGAAAATATACCGAAACTGCTGCAAAAGATATTCAGGAAGTTGCATTAAGTGATGAACAACAGCAGGTTTTTGCAGGTTTGTGTAATCTCTTAAAGCAGGGGCAGCAGATCGCATTGCTGCACGGTGTAACAGGCAGCGGCAAAACTGAGATTTATCTAAGACTTGCCGAAAGAGTTATCAAAGATGGCAAACAAGTACTGATACTGGTTCCTGAAATCGCTCTTACTCCCCAGATGGTTGATTTTGTGAGCCGCAGACTTGCAGTCAGGGTTGCGGTTATGCACAGTGCAATGACCAATGTTGAAAGACGCAGCACATGGCAGGAGATTTCCGAAGGTGAATATCCCGTTGTGCTTGGTGCCCGTTCGGCAGTTTTTGCGCCATTACATGATCTGGGATTGATAATTATGGATGAGGAGCAGGAGGGAAGCTATAAGCAGGATAATGTTCCCCGCTTCCATGCCCGTGAGATTGCGTCAAAGAGAGCAGAGCTTTCAGATGCCTTATTGCTTTTGGGTTCCGCAACTCCCTCTTTGGAAAGCTATTACAAGGCACAAAACGGTGAGTACCATCTTTTCACACTTACTCATCGTTTCCATCAGCCGCTTTTACCGCTAGTCCACATTGTTGATATGCGTGCAGAGCTTGATGCAGGCAACCGCTCCATGTTTTCTGATTTGCTTCGTGAGAAGATCGCTGAACGCTTAGAAAACAAAGAGCAGGTTTTGCTGCTTTTGAACAGACGAGGCTATTATACATCTATTCCTGTCGTTCCTGCGGTGCTGTGATCAAATGTCCTCATTGTGAGGTGCCATTGGCTTTTCATGAGCGTGAAGGTGTGCTCAAATGTCATTATTGCGGTCATATCGAAGCAACCACCAATATTTGTCCGCATTGCGGCTCAAAGGCGAT
>JAFSIU010000086.1 GCA_017439615.1 Bacillota bacterium | reverse complement strand
GGCTCATTTTTTATTTAAATTTTTAAGGAGGTAAAAAGATGCAAAACAAACAATTAAAAACCATTATTAATGCAATTATCGTATGTCTTATGTTAGCAGTTGTTGTTTGGGCTTTCTTCTGGGGCAAGGCTAACGGCTCCATGGAAGCAACTGCATGGGCACTCGTTCCGCCTGTGATCGCCATTGTTCTGGCATTAGTTACCAAGGAGGTTTACAGCTCACTGTTCGTGGGTATTCTGGTAGGCGCTTTGTTCTTCTCCAATTTCAATCTGGAAACAGCCTACGTTACATTGGTTCAGGATGGTTTTATCGCTTCTTTGGCAGACAGCTGGAATATGGGTATTATTGTATTCCTCGTTGTTTTGGGCATTTTCGTTGTACTTATGAACCGTGCAGGCGGCTCTGCTGCTTATGGCAATTGGGCAGTTAAGAATATCAAAGGCAAAAAGGGCGCTATGCTCGGCACCTTCGGTCTCGGCGCATTGATCTTTGTTGACGACTATTTCAATTGCCTTACTGTCGGCTCCGTTATGCGTCCCGTTACTGACAAGTTCAATATCTCCCGTGCAAAATTGGCTTATATCATCGATGCTACCGCAGCACCTATCTGCATGATCGCTCCCATTTCTTCCTGGGCAGCAGCAGTTGCAGGTGTTATGTCCGAGGATTCCGATGGCTTCAGTCTGTTTATTCAGGCTATTCCTTATAACCTTTATTCTTTGCTCACTATCGCTATGGTTATTCTCATCTGCATCTGGGGTCTTGATTTCGGTCCCATGAAGAAGCATGAAGCCAATGCTGCAAAAGGCGATCTTTATACCACTCCCGACCGTCCCTATGCAGGTGCTGCTGAAGAAGCAGTTTCCAAAAAGGGCAAGGTTTTGGATCTCGTTCTTCCTGTTGTAGTTCTTATCGCTTTTTGTATCGCCGGTCTTATGTATACCGGTTATCAGGGTGGCGCAACCAATATCATTCAGGCCTTCTCCGGCTGCGATGCTGCACTGGGCTTGAGCTTGGGCTCCATTTTGGCACTCGTTGTTACCATCGTTTATTATCTCTGCCGCCGCGTTTTGAGCTTCGAGGAAATCATGAAGGCTTTCCCCGATGGCTTCAAGGCTATGGTTCCTGCTATTATGATTTTGGTATTTGCATGGACTCTCTCCGGCATCACCGGTATGCTTCAGGCTGATGTATTCGTAGAAGGCGTATTCGCAAATGCCAGCCAGAATCTTGTCGGCTTTGTTCCTGCTCTCGTTTTCATTATTGCTGTTGGTCTGGCATTCTCCACCGGTACTTCCTGGGGCACCTTCGGCATCTTGCTCCCCATCGTTGTAGCTATCAGTGCCTTGGATGGCAATTTGCTCACTATGTCCATCGCTGCTTGCCTCGCAGGTGCTGTTTGCGGTGACCACTGCTCTCCCATTTCCGATACCACCATCATGGCATCTTCCGGTGCACAGTGCAACCACGTCAACCACGTTTCCACTCAGCTGCCCTATGCAATGCTCGTTGCAGGCGTTTCCTTCGTCGGCTATCTTGCAGGCGGCTATATCTTCAAGAATGCATGGCTCACCCTCGCATTCGGTCTTGCTCTCTTGGTCGGCGCTTTGTTCGTTATCAAGAAGCTGCAGGAAAAGAAAGCTGCTTAATCTCTGTCTGCGCTAAGCTGAAATCATAAAGAGCACGGTCCTTTTGACCGTGCTCTTTTTTATTGCTCCATTTGTTTTGCCAAAAATGATGCTGCTGTTTCGCACAGCTTGCTTTCCACCTCGCCGATGCTGTCGGCATTGTGCCTGTCCGCGATGATAACAGTGCCAACTGTATCTCCCTGCGAAACAATCGGGTTGATAAGCTCGCAGGTGAAGCGGTAGCTTTCTTCGCCATTATCTTCATAAACAATATTTCCCTTGGGTGAGGCATCGCTTTCATGCTTATGCGAGATGCTCTTTCTTTCCTGCATGGCAAGCTCCACAGCCTGCCCGATGGATTTGCCCATAAAATCCTTCTTGGGTGCGCCGCTGACGGCGATGATGCTGTCGCGGTCGGTGATGAGCACTGTTTTACCGATGCTTTCATTCATTGCCTCAGCATATTCCTTGGCAAAATTCCCTAATTCGCAAAGCGGGGAATATTTTTTCAATATCACTTCGCCCTCACGGTTAACATATATCTCAAGCGGATCTCCCTCTCTTATCCTCAGGGTGCGGCGCAGCTCCTTAGGGATCACAACTCGTCCGAGATCATCGATGCGGCGGACAATTCCTGTAGCTTTCATATCTTTCTCCTTTTCCGGCAGTTTAATAGCCTTTTTCAAATTTCTTTGTGAGGATATTATTTGAATTTCTGCAAAAAATATACGACGAGTTTTATTTTGTCGAAATTGCCGCTATTTTCAAAAACTCTATGATGTGGTAAAATAAATTCACTAAACAAACAACTGTTCGGCTGCCAGTTTAACTTGAAATCAAGCGAGGAATGAAAATGCGAATCATACATTTATCCGATCTGCATATCGGCAAGCGTGTCAATGAATATCCAATGCTCGAAGAACAGGAATATATCCTGCTCAAAATTCTGAATATTATTGATGAAGAAAAGCCTGATGCAGTCATCATTGCAGGCGATGTCTATGACAAGACCTTGCCCTCTGCCGAAGCGGTCTTGCTTTTGGACAAGTTTCTGACAGCCTTATCAAGCCGCGGCTTGAAGGTCTTTATCATCAGCGGCAATCATGATTCCGCCGAAAGACTTTCCTTTGGCTCCGGCATTATGCAAAGAGGCGGCATATATCTTTCTCCTGTTTATAGCGGTGAAGTTGAGCCCATCACGCTTAGCGATGAGTTCGGTACGCTCAATTTTTATCTTTTGCCCTTCATCAAGCCTGTGCATGTGAGAAGCAGATTCCCCGATGAGACGATAGAAAGCTACAGCGATGCGGTGAAAATTGCAATCGCGAATATGAACATAAATGCGGCAGAAAGGAATATTCTCATCACCCATCAGTTTGTAACAGGTGCATCACGCTCCGAATCCGAGGAAATTTCGGTCGGCGGCTCGGATAATGTGGATACATCGCTTTTTGATGCTTTTGATTATGTCGCTTTGGGGCATATTCACGGCCCGCAAAGCGTTGGCAGAGAAACTGTGCGCTATTGCGGAACTCCCCTGAAATATTCCTTCTCGGAAAAATCGCATAAAAAATCGTTGACCGTCATCGATATGGGCGAAAAAGGCGATATAGACTTGCATACAATACCGCTGATCCCCAAGCATGATTGGCGTGAGCTCAAGGGCAGCTATGATGAGCTGACCCTGAAGGCGAACTATGAAGGAACGGCAACCGATGATTTCATTCGTATAGTACTGACCGATGAAGATGATGTTCCAGATGCACTCAGCCGTCTGCGTCTGATTTATCCCAATATAATGCAATTGGTATATGACAACAAGCGTACCAGAAGCCGTGCTGTTATCGATAATATCGAAAATCCGGAGCAAAAAAGTGAGTCGGAGATTTTTGCCGAATTCTATACCGATCAGAATGGCAAAGAAATGAGCGAAGAACAAATGTCATTTGTCTGTGATTTGTTTGAAAAGCTTAAGGAGGAAAAAGCATGAGACCTTTGAAACTGAAAATTTCTGCTTTTGGGCCTTATGCCGCATTGACAGAGCTTGATCTTGAAAAGCTTGGCAACAACGGTCTTTATCTCATCAGCGGTGATACCGGTGCAGGCAAGACTACCATTTTTGATGCCATAACCTATGCGCTTTATGGTGAACCGAGCGGCAAGAACCGCGAGACCTCTATGCTGCGTTCAAAATATGCCGATGAAGAGACTCCGACCTTTGTCGAACTGCTTTTTACCAATGGCGGCAAAGAATACAGGATAAAACGCAATCCCGAATATCAAAGAAAAAGCCGCCGCGGCGATGGCACAACGCAGGAAAAAGCGAATGCCGAGCTGATATGTTCCAATGGGATGATAGTGAACAAAACCAAGGAAGTCGACAGAGCCATCAGGGATATCATCGGAGTGGACAAGGATCAATTCTCGCAGATTGCAATGATAGCCCAAGGTGATTTTCTGAAGCTTTTGCTTGCGCCTACCAATGAACGCATAGAAATCTTCCGCAATCTGTTCAAAACAAATATTTATAATGCCTTTCAGGAAAAAGTAAAGCAAAGTGCCAATGAGGTGAAAAGAGAAAGGGAAGCTGCAAAAAGCAGTGTGCAGCAATATATCAATGAGATACGCTGCGATGCCAATGATGTTCTGAGTATTGAAGCAGCCAAAGCCAAAAATGGTGAGCTACTGATTGATGATGTGATCTCCTTGCTGCAGCAACTCATTGCAGGTGGTGAAACCGCAAGCACAAAGCTTAATGAAGAGACCAATGCTTTACAAAAACAGCTGGATGAATTGGTCGCATTGCTGGCAGCGGCAGCAGAATGGCAAAAGGCCAGAAATGAGCTGCAAAATGCTTCTGCTGAATATGAAGCTTCTTTGCCGCATCTTGACGAATTGCTCAAGGATGTGGATGAACAAAGAAAAAATGCAGAACAAATCCCGCTGTTGATGAATAAGGCCGCTGAAGCAGAGGCAGCTTTGCAGGATTATGATGAGCTGCAAAGTAAGAAGAATGAAATCATTGTATTACAGAAGCAAATTCAGCAGATAAATGATGATTATTCGCACAAACAGCAGGCTCTGGCAGCCTTGCAGGAAGATCTGAAAGCCAAAAAGGCCGAGCTGCCCGAGCTTTCAGGTGCCGAAGCCGAAAAAGTCAGACTTCTTGCCGAAAAGACCAAACAAAAAGAGCAGAAAGAAGATATTCTGAATCTGCAGGACGAAATCAAGTCAACGGAGCAAACAGCTCTTTTGCTGCAGCAGGCTCGTCAGGCTTATGCGCAGGCAATGGCACAAGCAGATAAGCTTTTGGCTGAAGCTGTCGCCAAGCGTAAGGCTTTCAATGATGAACAGGCAGGCATGATGGCATCCCAATTGATTGAAGGCGAACCTTGTCCGGTTTGCGGTTCACTTTCGCATCCCCAAAAAGCCGTTCTTTCTTCCGGCGCACCTGCAAAAGATGAAGTAGAAGCTGCAGAAGCCGCTGCAGAAAAGGCACGCGGCATTGCGAATCAAAAAAGCACCAAAGCAGGTGAGATAAACGGTATTTATACCGCACAAAAAGAAGCTGCCTTGAAGTCCCTGCAGGAGCATTTTGAAGCTATCGACTGGCAGAATGCAAATTCATATATTGCTCAGCTTCTGTCCGAAATTGACAACAATCTGAAAACCCTTGACAATGCTCTTATCTCCGAGAATTCAAAAATTGCCCGCAAACAAAAGCTGGAACAGCAAATCCCTCTATTTGAGCAGGAGCGTGATGTGAAAGAAGCAGATTGCTTTGCCTTGAAGAATCAGCTTAGTGCTTCTGAAAGCAGGCTTTTGGAATTGCAGAAGCAACACTCACAGATTGCACAGAATCTGAGATTTGCAGAAAAAAGCCTTGCTGAAGCTGAAATTGCAGAAATCAGAAAAAATATCAATGAGCTTTCTGCTGCCTTGAAAAAGGCGGAAATTGCTTTTAATAATGGCAAGGAGAAGCAGGATGTGCTGCGTGCAAGAATTGCACAGCTGCAGTCCTTGCTGAAAGATGCCAAAGAAGTTGCAGTCGATGAGCTGCAGTCCAAGCAGCAAGAGCTTTTACTCATCAGGAAACAGCTGCAGATAAATGTGGATTATCTCAACAGCAATTTGCTTGTGAACAGATCGATTCTGAAAAATTTGGAACAAAAATCGGCAGTGCTGTCGGCTCTTGACAAAAAATGGATGTGGCTGAACGACCTTTCCAATACTGCCAACGGTAATATCACAGGCAAAGAAAAGATTATGCTTGAAACCTATGTGCAGAAAACCTATTTCGACCGTATTCTGCGCCGTGCCAATATCCATCTGCTGAAAATGTCGGATAACAAATATGAGCTCAGACGCCGTCAGGAAGCAGGCAATATGCGTGCCCAAAGCGGTCTGGAGCTTGATGTTGTTGATCACTATAACGGCAGTCTGCGCAGTGTGAAAACGCTTTCCGGCGGCGAATCCTTCATCGCATCCTTGTCTTTGGCATTGGGGCTTTCAGAGGAAATACAAATGTCAGCAGGCGGAATTCATCTCGAAACCATGTTTGTGGATGAGGGCTTCGGCTCCTTGGATGAAGAAACTCTCAATCAGGCATGGCGTGCACTGACAAGCCTCAGTGCCGAAAACCGACTCATCGGTATTATTTCTCATGTTTCTGAGCTGAAGACCAAAACCGATAAGCAAATCATTGTCCGCAAGGAGAAAAGCGGCGGCAGCACTGCACAAATCATAGTGTGAAACAAAGGAGCAAAAAATGAAGAAAATACTTTTTGTATGCTTAGGTAATATCTGTCGCAGCCCTATGGCAGAGTTTGTTATGAAGGATATGGTCAAAAAGGCGGGCAGAGAAGATGAGTTTTATATCGCATCAGCAGCAACAAGCGCAGAAGAAATAGGCAATCCCGTTTATCCTCCTGTCGCAAAACTGCTTGCCTCTCATGGTATCGAATGTCATGGCAAAACTGCCCGCCGACTCACAAATGCGGATTATGCGGAATTTGACCTGATAATCGGAATGGATCAATCCAATATGCGCAATATGCGTCTCTTTTTTGACGATACGGAGGGCAAGCTCAAACGCCTGATGGATTATACGGATACGCCTAAAGATGTTGCAGATCCATGGTATACCCGTGATTTCGGAGAGACATGGCGTGATATCAATGAAGGCTGCCGTGCTTTGTTGGAAACTTTATAAGCTGATATATTCCCGAAAAGCCTCTTTGATAAGAGGCTTTTTTTGCAGAAAGAAGTTTTTGGATTGTATTATTAATAAAACAAATGCTAAATAACAGTTTTTTACGTTGTTTTGTTTGTGTGTGCTTTGAACAGGCAGTTTGTTTGCGAATATTTCAACTGTTTTTAGGAAACGCTGTTTATTATTTCCGAATAAAACATTTGAATGTCTGCTGCAGAAGTGTTATTATATGCCTTATGGTGATTAACAAAAAGGTCTGATTTTACTGTCTATGGGAGAGAAAAATTGAGTATAAATGTGACAAGTTTGATAATGCGATTGAAGAAACTCTTTGCTGCGCATGATATGAGCGAGGGTGCTCCGTGGAAAAGGCTCACGGAATTTGCAGTACCAATGCTCATCGGAAATCTGGCACAGCAGCTTTATAATGCAGTTGACTCAGCGGTCGTGGGTTATTATGTAGGTGATAATGCGCTTTCGGCAGTCGGCAGCTCCATGCCGATTTTCAATTTGCTGCTGGCACTTTTTGTCGGCATTTCCACAGGCGCAGGTATTGTTATTGCTCAATATTATGGAGCCGGAAATCGCGAAGCGCTGTCGCGTACTGTGGGCAATTGCATTACGCTTGCAGCAATTGTTTCCGTATTGACTATGGTCATCGGTTTGCTTGTTGCAAGACCTCTGCTCGAATAT
>JAFSIU010000085.1 GCA_017439615.1 Bacillota bacterium | reverse complement strand
TGTCCGGTACATATATTCAATATGAAATCATTGCCAATGAGGCTCTTGACTGCATCATTGCACCTGCTCAGTGTGTAAAAAATACTGATGAAGGCACAGTTGTTTTCGTCAAGGCAGACACTGCTCCCGAAAATGCTATCGAGCTTGGCGAGGGCTTTGAGGTCCCCGAAGGCTTCTTTGCGGTGCCTGTAACAACAGGACTTTCGGATAATTACAGTGTTGAGATCATTGAAGGCATCGATGAGGGTGCGGAGCTCTTCCTGCAATATATGACAGATCAGGGTTCCTCCTGGGAAAACGGCGGCATTATCTGGTAGTCGAAGAGGAGAAGAATATGACGCTGATAGATGTTAGACATGTATATAAGATATATAATGAGGGCGATGAGAGCGAAGTCCGCGCACTTTCCAATGTATCTTTGCGTATAGATTACGGCGAATTTGTTGCCATTGTCGGCGCTTCAGGCAGCGGCAAATCCACGCTGATGAATATACTGGGCTGTCTGGATATACCGACCTATGGCGATTATTTGCTGGAGGGACAGGATGTGGCCGAGATGAGCGATGCCGAGCTTTCGAAAATACGCAATAAGGATATCGGATTTATCTTTCAGGGCTTCAATCTTATCCCTGCCTTAAATGCGGTGGAAAATGTGGAACTGCCGCTTGTTTATCAGGGTGCCTTGCCCGGCAGAAGACGCGAGGCAGCGATCGAGGCTTTGGAAAGAGTGGGCTTAGAGGAAAGACTGAAGCATAAGCCGACACAGATGTCAGGCGGTCAGCAGCAGAGAGTTGCCATTGCCCGTGCTATTGCGACCAAGCCTCCCATCATTATGGCGGATGAGCCAACAGGCAATCTCGATTCCAAAACAGGTGCGCATGTGGTAGAAATCCTGCACGGTCTGCACAAGGAAGGAACGACCATCATTCTCATCACGCATGATAATGATCTTGCCAAGACGGCAGACCGCATCATTCGCATCAGTGATGGCAGGATAATCTATGACTCGGCAATTGACGGCGAGCATGAAGAGTCTGCTCCACAGCACAATGCGCAGGAAGCTCCTGCCGCTGAAACGGAGGTGGGTGCATGAAATTAGGTCAGGCCTTCAAAATGGCATTCAAATCCATTTTGGGCAACAAGGCAAGAACAGTGCTCACCATGCTTGGTATCATCATCGGTGTGGCAGCGGTCATCACCCTTGTTTCTCTTGTTCAGGGCTATCAGGATTCGCTTACCAGCTGGGTGGAGATGCAGGGCACAAACCGCATCAATGTTTATGCTCATACCTATGATGGCAATGATATTACCGATGAGCTTTATGATTTTTGTCTGAATCTTGGGGAGTTGGTCGTGGGTGTTACTCCGAATACGACATATTGGGGAGTGATGCAATACAAGACAACACGAATGGACAGCTCCACCATTTATTTCGGCTCAGAGCATTTCTCGGTATGTAATAATTATCAGTTGGCTTCGGGACGAGATCTTGCATATCTGGATATAGAAGACTATCACAAGGTTTGCGTGATCGGTGCTTATGTCGCTGAGGCTTTGTTCGGATATACAGATCCGATAGGCAAGACCATTACGGTGAATGGCACTGATCTCACAGTTGTCGGTGTTTATGCTGCCAAGGAGGAAACTCCTCAGCAATGGGGCTATGATGATATGATAGCCATACCATATACTGTCAGCCGCTTTATTGCAGACTATTCATATACCGATGGCTTCACCATCAAGGCGAAGGACAGGACCTCCACCACAGAGGCCATCACCAGAATCAATGCTTTTTTGTCTATGGCGATCAATCCGCAGAACGGATACTATAATGTTAATACCCCTGATACACAAATGGAAAGCGACAATGAGCTGACCAATATGCTCAGTCTGGTACTGGGCGGCATTGCAGGCATTGCTCTTTTGGTAGGCGGTATCGGTATTATGAATATCATGCTGGTAACCGTTACGGAGCGTACCCGTGAGATCGGTATCAGAAAAGCTATCGGCGCAAAGCGCAGCGCCATTGTAACACAGTTTTTGATCGAATCAGGCATCATTTCTATGGTAGGCGGTATGCTGGGCGTGCTTTTCGGCTTTATACTCACAGTTGTGCTCGGCAAGCTGATTTTCGACCTGATATTGATGCCACAGCTGCTCATCAGTGTGGGCTCGGTTTTGTTCTCTCTGGTGATCGGTATCGGCTTTGGTATTTATCCCGCTGTCAAGGCTTCGGGTCTGCAGCCGGTAGAAGCATTAAGAGCTGTGTAAAGGAGGATTTGAATGATGAACAAAAAATCGATTTTAGCTTTGGCGATCGCCTTGATGATGCTCTTTGCACTGAGCCTCAATGCTTTTGCCTTCCCGGATATTCAGGATGAAAAAACTGCCGCCGCAGTCGATGTGCTGCAGAGTCTTAAGGTTATCAACGGTTTCCCCGATGATACTTTTAAGCCTGATGAGACCTTGACCAGAGCTCAGTTCACCAAAATGGCAGTTTCGCTTAAGCAGGGCATTGACAGCGAATTGGCTTTGGCAGGCGGCAGAACAATTTTCCCCGATGTCAAAAGCAATCATTGGGCAATAGCCTTCATCAACTATGCTGCAGACAGCAAGAACAAAATTGTTTCGGGCTATCCTGATGGTCTTTTCCATCCCGATGACAATATCAAATACTGCGAGGCTGTTACAATTCTGATGCGTATGCTTGGCTACAGCGATGCAGATGTCGGAATGGTATGGCCTGATGGTTATATGAATGCGGCAGCTGTATGCGGCCTTACTGAAGGTCTTGAGCTTGAGAATGAAGCAGGCTTTTCCCGCGGCAATGCGGCTTTGCTTTTCAATAATATGCTCAACTGCAATCTGAAGTCAGGCAGCAAAAACTTCCTTTCCACCATTTGCACGGGTGGTATGGTCGAAAATGTGGTGCTGCTGGATAACAATGCCACAGCGGCAGACGGCACCAAGGGTGCGCTGCGTGTGCTGAAGGATGGGGCAGAGGTAGTCTATAAAACAACTGCCATCGTCAGCGACAATGCCATAAACAAGGTCATCACTCTGGCACTGGATGAAGATGGCGCTGCCAAGGTCGTTATGATTAAGGGTGAAGCAAATTGCAAGCTTTTCACACTTTCTTCTGCGACATCAACTCTGATGAGAGGCACAGACGGCACTGAGATAGGCATTGTTGCAGGCCTGAAAGTAATCTATAACGGAACCGAGACTGAATACAGCAGGCTTTATCTTGATCTGCGTGCAGGCGCTGCTGTGAAGGTATATTATAATGCAGCAGGCAATATTCAGAAGCTTTATATCGATACGGCAAAGGGCGATAAGGCGGCGGTAATAACCACCGCCTTTGCTGAAAACAGCAATCCCTTCATTGCTTTGCTCGGTCTGAATGAAAACACTGAATATACCATAATTAAAGATGGCGGTGTTGCTGATGCTTCTGCTTTGGAGTTATATGATACTGCGATTTTTGATGAGCATAACAAGACAATTTATGTCAGCTCCCTGAAGATTTCGGGTGTTTATGAGGATGTGAAGGGCGATTACAGCAATCCCACAGAGATTTATATTCTCGGCAGCTGGTTTGAGGTTGCCTCCTGCGCGCAGGAAACTGTTACAGGCTTCAAGCCATCTGCGGATACACTTGTGACGGTAGCATTGACTGCTGATAACAGAATTGCGGGTATGTTTAACCAAAGACAGACCTTCACCTCTGCCATCGGTGTGGCATCTTCAAGCGGCAGCTTTACATTGCCTGATGGAACAGTGCTTTCTGGCAGCTCCACCAATGGCAGCGCCTTTGAGGGCAGGCTTGCCATTGCCTATGGCAAAGAGGCAGGCAAAATCACCTTTCGTGAGATTTCCTTACAAAAGAGCGCAGAGGATTTTGATATTGCAGCAGGTAAGGTAGGCGATGCAGAACTTGCGGCAGGTGTGGTGATGTATGACAGCATCAAGGGCAATGCCATCAGACAGATCAAGGCTGAGGATATCACTTCTGCAACTGTTGCCGCCGAAAAAATATGGCATATCGGTTATGACAAAATGGGCAGAGTCAATCTGTTGGTTTTCAATGACATAACTGGTGATTGCTATACCTATGGCAAAATCAAGGTCAATAATGGCAGCATCAGCATCGGCGGCAAAACCATTCAGACCTATCAAAGCTATACGGATGGTGAATATTGCGGTGTTGCAGTTGGCCCCAGCGGCTTTGCCGATGGATATATCAAAATGCATCAGTTGAAAAATTTCACTACAGCGGATTTCCTCAATGACAGACAGCTTTTGCTCGGTAATAAGATATATACAGTTGCATCCAATGCAGTTGTTTATCTTGAGCCGATGCAGAAATATGTCAGCCTTTATGAAGCAAGAAGCTATGGCGGCAAGGTTGAGGCATATTATGATGATGTTGTCGGCAAGCTGCGTGTTATCATTGTGAAGGCTGAATAATGGAGAAGCGACAGAATGAAAATGATCAGACTGCAAAAGAAAAAGCGTTTTGCTAAAAGAGTTGATAGAAATTTATTAAAAAATGTGGTAATATAATAGCATCGAAGCTCATATATGAATGGGCGAGATATGATGAGGCAAGGGAATATGCGTTTGCAAAAAGCGTATATTCCCTTGCCTCAATTATTTAAGAAAGAGGTGAATAACTGTGAGTCAAACCAATCACAGCAACATGGATCTGTCAATGCAGGAGGATTTTATTTCTGCATTCGGTGCGGCAGATACTGTGCAAAATTCAGAAGAGGAGCTTTTTGCCGATGCGGATTTCTTCTCAATGCAGGAGGATGAACAAATCGAGCTCCCAAAAAATCTGTTTGAAGATGACAATGAAACAGATTTTTCTATGGCGGGGAAAGAGCTTTCTGCTCAAGACCATGAGCAAGAGCTGATCTCTGCCAAATTCCTGGGCAATGATATTCAGCTGCCAAAAAAAGAAATGCATGCGCTTGCCGAATCTTTGGGAATTTCGGTGGATAACTGCATCCGACTTTTTCAAAAGGGTATGAATTATGACCGCATGCAAAAACGTTTGCAGGGACAAAACGAAGACAAGAATATCGCAGTCCCGCCATCCTTGTCAAAAGAACAAATAAAAGAAAATGAAGGGCAGATGAGTTTGCCTCCCAAACAAGGAAAGCTCCCGCGATATGACAATAATGAAAATTCGAGGACAGAGCGCAGGGCTTCGTGGCAGGATGCTTTGCAGCTCTATCCCGAATTCAAGCCGGAGCAGCTTTCTCCGGAAGAATTGACCAGAATCAATAATGGTGAAAACCCACTCAATGTTCTGCAGCAGCGTGAAATTGAGGAATTGAGACAAAAGCTCGTTATGGCAGAGCAAAAGAAAAAAAGCTCTGCAAGAGCATTAGGCTCTGTGAAAAGTGATGCCGCTGAAGAAATGGATGAATTTTTGACGGGCTTTTTGTCAGTCTAAGCAAAAGAAGTTGATGATAAGACGGGGCATCATAAGACAGTTACAAACGGCACAACCCAGAAGGGTTGTGACGTTTAAAAATCGGCAAAAGCCGATTTTGCGAATGTAGAACTTAATTGGTTTGAAAAGGAGTAGCTTAAGAAAGCAACCAAAACAGCCTCGGACAAAAAGCGTTTGAAGGGGGTTAGGGGGTTGCAAGG
>JAFSIU010000084.1 GCA_017439615.1 Bacillota bacterium | reverse complement strand
GGGGAGCGGGAGCAATACCATCGAGGTTGAATCTGCCCAGAGTCTTGTTGTCAGCAGCCATCTGTCTTTCACCCTGCAGAACATGAACCTCTACGGAAGGCTGATTGTCGCTTGCAGTGGAGAAAATCTGTGCTTTGCCGGTGGGGATAGTGGTATTTCTGTCAATGATTCTGGTGAATACACCGCCCATGGTTTCAATACCAAGAGAAAGCGGAGTAACATCCAAAAGCAGAACATCCTTGACTTCTTTATTCAAGATACCGCCCTGAATTGCAGCACCTAAAGCAACGCATTCATCGGGATTGATGCCCTTATGGGGGTCTTTGCCGATAAGCTTTTTAACAGCTTCCTGAACAGCAGGAATTCTTGTAGAACCACCAACCAGCAGAACCTTATCAATTTCGCTGGCTGCAATACCTGCGTCATTCATTGCCTGTCTGGTGGGGCCCATAGTTTTTTCTACCAGATCAGCAGTCAGTTCATCAAATTTTGCGCGGGAAAGCATAATATCCAAATGCTTGGGGCCTTCCTGAGTTGCTGTAATGAAGGGCAGATTGATATTGGTAGTCATCATACCGGAAAGCTCGATCTTTGCTTTTTCTGCAGCTTCTCTCAAGCGCTGTGCGGCAGTTCTGTCTGCGGAAAGGTCAATGCCTTCATTCTTTTTGAATTCAGCAACGAGGAAATCAACGATTCTCTGGTCAAAGTCATCACCACCGAGATTGTTGTTACCGCTGGTTGCCTTAACCTGGAAAACACCGTCATCAAGTTCGAGAAGAGATACGTCGAAAGTACCGCCGCCAAGGTCGAATACCAGAATTGTCTGTGCTTCAGCCTTATCAAGACCATAAGCAAGAGCTGCTGCAGTAGGCTCATTGATAATTCTCATAACATCAAGACCTGCGATTTTACCTGCATCCTTGGTTGCCTGTCTCTGGCTGTCAGAGAAATATGCAGGAACGGTAATAACTGCCTGAGTAACAGTTTCGCCGAGATATGCTTCTGCATCGCTCTTCAGGCGCTGAAGAATGAAAGCGGAGATTTCCTGAGGAGTGTAATCCTTGTCATTGATCTTTACTTTGTAGTTTTTGCCCATATGTCTTTTGATGGACATAACGGTGCGTTCAGGGTTGGTGATCGCCTGTCTTTTTGCAACCTGACCAACGATTCTTTCACTTGCTGCATTGAAGCCGACAACAGAAGGAGTTGTGCGGGAACCTTCGGCATTCGGGATAACGATTGCCTCGCCGCCTTCCATAACTGCTACACAAGAATTTGTAGTACCCAAGTCAATACCAATTACTTTTGCCATTTTAGTTTCCTCCTAAAAAATATATATTTAAATTTTAAATCTGATTCGAATTTATTTGCCGACCTTTACCATAGAAGGTCTCAGGAGCTTGCCGGACATCATATAGCCCTTTTGCAGCTCTTCAATTACCTTACCACTGTTTTCCTCACCTGCATCCTCCTGCATAACTGCATCGTGATAGCGGGGATCGAATTCTTTTCCAAGAGCATCGATTGGCTCAATACCGCTTGCACCCATAATAGCAGCAAGCTGTTTGAGTATCATCTTGATTCCTGCTATTACCGATTCGGAAGGAGCATCCACAGACATATTTCCGGCACGCACGATATTATCGATAACAGGGAGAAGAAGCTTGAATAATTCGCTGTTTGCCTGAAGAACAAGCTCTTCCTTTTCGCGCTGAGTGCGTTTGCGATAATTATCGAAGTCTGCCTGCAGTCTGATATAGCGTTCTTCTTCAGCCTGTTTTTCTTTGCCGAGTTTGATAAGCAAATCTGCCAATTCATCTGCAGTCATCTCCGGGGCATCATATTCACCATCTTCATTCAAAGCATCGTCTGCAGCGGTTTCTTCAACAACCTCTTGTTCCAAATCATTAAGCTTTTCATTTTCACTCATTTTCTTTTTGCTCCTTTATATAAATATTTGTTTTATCAACTAATTTTGAAAGCTCTTCTGCAATGCAATTTACAAGCGAGACAGTCTTCGCATAGCTCATTCTGGTTGGCCCGAGAACACCTATATAGCCATTTTTCTTGTCTTTGCCATAAGGTGCAACAACAATGCTGTAATCTTCCATACCCTCATAAGGCAATTCGCTGCCGATAGCGATCACAGTCTCATTTGTTTCACTCAAAGGCTGCAGGATATCAACAACATTTTCTTTATGCTCAAAGAGCTCCAAAACCTTCTTGCAGGTTTCGATATTCTGGAATTCAGGCTGAGAAAGCATATCCAAAGCTCCGCCCGTGAAAACCTTTTCATCGTTTGAAGTATTTAAAACCTTTTCAAGCAAATCAAGAGTAACGGCAACAAGCTCTTTATGCTGCGGGGCCTTGTTAACAATATCTCTCAGAACAGCATATGTTATTTCTTCGAATTTGAGGCCTGCCAGCTTGCTGTTCAAAAAATATTCCAGATCGGATAAAGCAAGCGGGTTCATCGGCTGTGGGAAAGAGATAAGACTGTGATTGATAATACCTGTATCCGAAAGAACAACAGCAATACCTTGAGTTTCATTCAGAAAAACAAGCTGAATCTTTTCTACTCTGCCATTATCCTTTTGCGGCATAACTGCTATCGTAGGATAATTCGTCAGCTTGGAGAGGAGCTTAACAGCTCTTTTCATTCCCTCTTCGAGCTCTGTTATCTCACCGCAAAGGCTTTGCTTGATAAATTCGGTTTCTTCAGGTAAAAGCTCTTCCTTTTGCATCAGATAATCGACATAATAGCGATAGCCCTTATCGGAAGGACGTCTGCCTGCAGAGGTATGAGGCTGTTCAATATATCCCAGATCCTCCAGATCGCTCATTTCATTACGAATGGTAGCAGGAGAAACGCCCAGATCATATTTCTTGGCGACCGCACGTGAGCCAACAGGTTCTGCTGTTTCAATATAATCCTTGATTATTGCATCAAGTACCTGTCTTTTTCTTTCATCCATGAAATGCATCTCCTTATTGTTAGCACTCTCCACGCTTGAGTGCTAACAATTATTATACACTTTGGTCAAAGAATGTCAAGGAATTTTTTGAAAATTCAGGAAAATCTGTAAAATATATCCACATCACCGTTTGTAATTATGATTTTATCTATCAAACGCCTTAAAACAGTTTGTTTTTCTCTGTTTTGCATATATTTCCACGCGTCTTTAATATCCTTGATATATTCTTTTGTTGACAGTTCTTCTTCACGCTTTTTAGCATTTTCCTGCAATGATGAAATTTTGATTTCTGTGTCTTTTAGTTGCTTTTTTTGTTCATTAAGCATGTCCAACAGCATTTCATCTCCGTCTTTTGCATAAAGCTCATAAAGACGCCTGATTTTCTGCTGCAAAACAGTTCTTTGCTTCAGCAAAAATGACATTTCGTCGAAAGTTTCGCTTTTTATGCCGCTGTCAGCCAATGACAATGTGAAAATATCTTTGATCACAGCATCCTCCACCTCATCAGCCCATACTTTTTCATTGTCACAATCCGGATCATGAACCAAATACAGCTTGCTGCGCTGCTGCGAATAACAATAAAGCTTCCAGCCTTTGTTGCCCCATTTGGCATATCGCATTCGTGCGCCGCATTTACCGCAAAAAACCAAGCCTGCAAGCAAATGACTGCTCTCACCTGCCCTGTTTCGGCTGCGCGCAGCTAGTATATGTTGTGCAACGTTAAACGTTGCTTCATCAATTATAGCCTCATGCTGACCTTTATACTCAACACCGTTGTAGACTATACAACCGATATTTGTTTTTCTCCTTAATATCTCCGCTGCCTGTTTCTCATATTTCAATCCAAGCACTTCAGCAATTTTATTGGGTGCATAACCGTGTAAGAGTAAATCATAAGCTTTTTGAACCACAATGGCATCATCGTTTGGAATAAGCTTTCCGCTTTCTTTATCATAATCATATCCGAACGGCAGCTTTCCTCCGCCGGGCCATAAGCCGCTTTTTACCCTCTCTTTCATTCCCATTCTGGTTCGTTCTTTGATCGTCTCGCGTTCAAGTTGAGCAAAGGCTGACATAATACCAAGCATAGCACGACCGATCGGAGTTGATGTATCCATATTCTCATTCAATGAAATGAAATCCACTCCATTTGGATTAAACACATCTTCAATCAGGAATAAAGTGTCCTTTTGACTACGCGAAAGTCTGTCCAGCTTATATACCAGAACAGCGGAGATTTTGCCTGCTCTGGCATCATCTATCAACGACGAAAGCGCCGGTCTTTGCATATTTGCACCTGAGAAACCGCCGTCAACATAAAACTTTATATTTTTGATGCCTTTCGCCTTGCAATATGCCTCCAGCATTTCCTTCTGCGCATCAATTGAATAGCCTTCTTCTCTTTGCGCATCCGTCGAAACGCGTGCATAGAGTGCCGCAAATTTGTTATTTTGCAGCATTGCTTTCTGTCCTTTCTCTTATAACAGAGATTATATTCTCTATAATATCATCATGCAGCAAGGTGTCCTGCAAGGAGCTTATGGGCAAGTCGTTTAAATATCTTTTAATTTGCATTTTTGCCTCCCAAAATATATTCAGATTTATTATTCACCTTGCTCACAAAAATAATACCTGTCAATATTCGGGCAGTTAAAATGATATAGTATTTTTTTCGATAATGATTTATAATATAATAGTTAGAATATGTAAAGGAGGTGAAATATGATATGGCAAAAAAACGCTTTGGAGATCGCAAAGACGGTGCCCTGATTCGTGATCTGGATTCAATGCACTTTATTATGCCGCACATATTTCCTAATCGTTGTGATAACGAAGCATATATATCTGAGCGTATCGACCTTGAGGCTATCAACAAATATGTTGCCAAAAAGAATGCTGAAAACCCTGATGATTTTCGTTATACTATGTTCCACATAATCGTGGCCGCACTTATTAAGACTATTACACTTCGTCCCAAAATGAATCGCTTCATCGCGAATAAAAATTATTATCAGCGCAACTATGTTTCTGCAGCATTCACCATAAAAAAACAGTTCGCAGATGATGGTGCAGAAGGACTTGCTTTCCTGTATGCCAAAGACACAGACAATGTCGAAACGGTTCATGAATATATCAAGAAAAAGGTAACAGATTCACGCAGCAATAAAAACGGCAGCACAGAAGACAGTATGGATATAATGAACAAGCTGCCGCGCTTTTTGTCAAGGTTTATTATCTGGATAATCACCAAGCTTGATAAGCACGGCATTTGTCCTAAATTCCTAATCGAATCAGATCCTTATTATTCCTCTGTAATCTTATCCAATATTGGTTCCATCAAGCTCAAATGCGGTTATCACCATTTGGCTAACTGGGGTACAAATTCTGTATTCTGCGTTATCGGCGAAAAGAAAATGACCGCAGTTTTTGATGCTGACGGCAATATGCAGATGCGCGAAACAGTCGACCTTGGTTTAACAATTGACGAAAGACTTGCTGACGGATACTACTATTCAAGAACTATCAAGCTGTTGAAAAAGCTGTTGGAGAATCCTGAACTGCTGGAGCTCCCAATGAGCGAAGAAGTTGAATACTAATGGAGTAATTTTTATGGATAATATTTGTTTACCAAAAGCCCCTTGGTTGAAAAATACAGGCGGGGTGCCTGCCCACCTCGACTATTTTCAGGGTTCGATTTTTGAAGCAGTCAAAAAAATAGCCGATAAATACCCCAATAACATTGCATTTGATTTTATGGGCAAAAAAACTACATATAAGCAAATGATTGTAATGATCGAAAAATGCGCCAAATCCCTGAAAACCATCGGTATCAGAGAAGGCGACTGCGTTACCATTGCAATGCCTAATTGCCCTCAGGCAATCTTTATGTTCTATGCGGTGAACCTTGTCGGTGGTATCGCGAATATGATTCATCCCCTTTCCAGTGAGAAAGAAATTGAGTTTTATATCAATGAATCAAAAAGCGTTTCCGTCATCACATTGGATCAGTTTTATCACAAATTTGAGGCTGTTCGTCAGAATACCTGTGTAGTAAACCTGATTATTGCAAGCATTCGCGATGAGCTTTCCAAACCTATCAAAGCCGGTTATATGCTTACAGAAGGCCGCAAGATCGAAAAAATTCCATCAGATGCACCCATTATCCGTTGGAACAAGTTCCTGCAGCTTGGAACATCTTGCTTCTGGAACTACAAGGTCGAGCGCAAAGCCGATGACCCTGCAGTTATCCTTTATTCCGGCGGCACAACCGGTACAACAAAGGGAATTGTTCTGACAAATCTGAATTTCAATGCTCTTGGCCAACAAGTCATTGCAACCAATCCTATGTTCCAGCCCGGTGACAAAATGTTGGCAGCAATGCCGCTTTTCCACGGTTTCGGCCTTGGTGTCTGCATTCATACTATGCTCAGTCAGGGTGGTCGCTGCATTTTGGTACCCCGCTTCACTCCCCAGAGCTATGGCAAGCTCATCACCAAGCAAAAATGCAATTTCATTGCAGGTGTTCCCACACTCTATGAAGCATTGCTCCGTCTTGATACAATGGAAAAAGCTGATCTTTCAAATCTCAAAGGCGTTTTCTCCGGCGGTGATTCATTGAGCATTGAGCTGAAAAAGCGTGTAGACAAATTCCTTGCAGAGCATAATTGCAAGGTACAGATTCGTGAAGGCTATGGCACCACGGAATGTGTTACCGCTTCATGCCTCACTCCCCTGCACAAGACCAAAGAAGGCAGCATCGGTATTCCCTTCCCTGATACATATTATAAGATCATCAATAGTGATACAGGTGAAGAGCTGCCTTATGGCGAGGAAGGTGAAATCGTCCTGACCGGTCCCACCATAATGAAAGAATATCTCAAGCATCCTGAGGAAACCGCACAAACCCTTCGCAAACATGCTGATGGGTATACCTGGCTTTATACCGGTGATCTTGGTTATATGGATGAGGAAGGCTTTATCTATTTCAAGGGCCGCCGCAAACGTATGATCATTTCATCCGGCTATAATATATATCCCGCACAGTTGGAGAATATCCTTGATGCACATGACAAGGTTCATCTCAGCTGCGTCATCGGCGTTCCCGATCCATATAAAATGCAAAAGGTCAAGGCATTTATTATGCTCAAACCCGGCATTGAAGCTAATGACGAGACCAAAGAAGATATTCTTTCCTACTGCCGCAAGCATATAGCAAAATATGCCATGCCCTATGATATCGAATTCCGCGAAACTCTGCCCAAGACTCTGGTCGGCAAAGTCGCCTACCGCAAGCTTGAGGAAGAAGAACAAGGAATTGCATAATCAAGACAAAAAGCACCCTTTTGTAAAGGGTGCTTTTAATATGCAATACGGCAGGCAGCATCAAACCACACCTGCAAATAAAATGATATAAAATAGTAGTCCTATAAAATATATTGCAAACACTTCTTTACTGTCACCATAATATTTGACTCGCATTTACGAATAAAAATTAAAACCAAAAAAATGACTATAAATAAAATGAGCAAATAAGGGAATGCGTTTATACAAAATCTGCCTATATCACTAGCTAAGAATTCCCACTTAATTTTAATCGACCAAATTCGCAAATCTGACATATGAAACACAAAGAGAAAAATAGGTAAGATAATACAATAAAATACATAAGAGATTTTTCTCCTCTTTGTCCAGAAGTTTTTCTTTTCTTCTTCTGTCAATTCCACAGTCTTTTTCCAATATGTTGTCCCTGTTTATATAGCATACCAAGTCACATTTGCAAGGAAAAATAAAAACACACATACAAGCGATACTAATAACCAATCAGGCATAAAATCACTCCAAATATTATTTTCAATTATTATAGCATAGATCATATTATAATTAAATTGCTATTTTGTTCAGATTCGACAAAAGAAGGTAATAAAAAAAACCCCACACTTTCATGTGGGGCTTGGAGCCACAGACCAGAGTCGAACTGGTGACCTCATCCTTACCAAGGATGCGCTCTACCTACTGAGCTACTGCGGCAAAAGCAACATTGATATAATAACATAAGCAAAAGCAAAAGGCAAGCAGTTTTTTGCAGATTTTTTAATATTTTAACCAAAATTTTTGATTATTTGCTCTTTTTACGTTTTTTTCTGAAAAATTCAGTAAGCATACCAGCACATTCCTGTTCCAGCACGCCGCCAACATATTCAACCTGATGATTGAATTGCTGAGTTTGCAAAATGTTCAATACGGATACGGCAGAACCGGCTTTGGCATCATAGGCACCAAAAACACAACGGGAAATTCGGGACTGCACCATCGCCCCTGCACACATAGGACAAGGCTCCAATGTTACATCAAGCGTGCAATCTTCCAGACGCCAGCCTCCTAATGCTTTACAGGCGGCATCGATT
>JAFSIU010000083.1 GCA_017439615.1 Bacillota bacterium | reverse complement strand
CCGGGGACAATATGCAGAACCTCAATCAGCTGAAGGCGGAGATAAGAGCCGCGCTGCAGCTTGCGATAGCCACCGAGAATGAGAAGCTGGAGGAAGCTCTCCTCAATTACCGCACAAACCTCGCTAAGCTGGAGCAGGAATATTTGGGACAGAGCAGGATGGGTGATGAAACAGTAAGAGCTGAAGAAGTGGCTCCACTCTCTGCAAGCTCTGAACAGGAAGGATTCGAAACTGCCGGATCTGATATTGCAGAAAAGCGGAATGGCATAATTTCATTTGCGAAAGCCCTGCCCAATACTGATATGCGTCCTTGGCAGGAAGAAATCAGGAATCTTGATGAACTGCCTGATGTTGGGAAGGCAGCAAATCTGCTTTATCGCAGGGCTGATGATGATTCGGATGATGCGTGGTTTGAGGCATCCTTAAAGTCAGGAGATAATTCTTTATATTCTCTCAATGATGATATGATGGATTGGCTCGCAGAAGAATACGGAATTGAAACAGGCAGCAATGCAAGGACAGTTTTGGAAGCCCTCGGCTACAGAGTTACTGTAGGCGTTGACAGGTTAATTATCCAAGGCAATGGATTAAGCTTTGAAATATATAAAGGAACAGATCCTCAGTTTAATCTTTTCACTTTGGAGGAATATGAAAAGGAGCATAAGGTCGGCGATTATAAGGAAAAATAGTTTTGTTTACACACAGGCACGGCTTAAAAGCCGTGCCTGTGTTATCTTTCTTACTAATCGGCCCTGAGCGCACTGCACCGCCAAGGAGCTATGACGGAATGTATTCAGTGGAAGTCGGCAGCGGCAAGAGCTTTATCTATGACCCGGTGGTAAAAACAATTGAGGTCTTCCGTCCTGACGGCAGTTGTGCTATAATAAAACAATTAGGATTACGAAATAATCTGTCCGGTGATGGAGGAAGACATAAAATGAAAAGCAAGTTGATTATTTCCCTTTTGCTCATATGCGTAATATTTTTATGCCTGTTTGCAGGCTGCTTTAGTAAGGCAGAGGTTCTGACTCAATATGAAAATGAGGCAGGCAGCATATCTTTGCCGGAAAAGACCAAGCCTGTGCAGGAGCCGCCAAGACCAACTGACAAAGAGAATAAAACGATAGAAGATATTACATATAATCTTGCCTCAAAAAAAGGTGTGCATATCGAATATCCCTCTTTTGTCAGTCTTGCGTATGACGAATTGAATACCGAGATATTCCGTGTTGCTATGCTCAGAATGGAGTTTTGGCAGGAAAAGGATATAATCAATCAGGATTATGAGATAGTCTTTCAGAATGATGAATATATCAGTATTCTGTTCAAAGGCTCGCACAGAAGCTCGGCGCCCTATCCTGTTCAATATGTCAATTGTCTGAATTGGGATATGAAAAATGACAGCTTGCTGACACTTTCAGCTGAGCAAAAACAGGATATAGCAGAGATTCTTCCCGAATGTATTGCAGCATCGGGGCTTTTGCCTGAGCAAAAGGAATATCTGCAGCAAAATGCTGCTGAAGGCTATCTTTCCCTTGTTAAAGACGAAGCCTTATATATGAAGGATGATGGTCTTTGCATCGTGCTGGAGGTTCCGCATGCTGTCGGTGATTATGTGGAAATATCTCTCGAAAAATATTATCAGGCAGAGCGTTTCCTCGGCAACAATAAGAAGCTTTCGCAGAACGATATTATGAGTATTGCCATTGCAAACGGCAATGAGAACCCCTATGCAGGATATTATGCCTCGCCCTTCAGTGATGATGTGATATATGCCAAGCAGTCAGCAATTGAAGCCGATGATGCCGGATTTGATATTTCTGTTTATGATATATATCTTAATGATGTGAGTGTTGCACAGACCAAATTGATGGATGCGAAGGCTTTGAATGTGCAGTGGCTGAATAAAGATACTGCACTGTTGATGCATATTTTTTTGCTTGACAAGTCAAAGGGCATTATCAGTCCTATTGCAGGCGAAGGCCTGATAGAAATGGTATTCGACCTTGTTTCATTCAATGATTTGTCCTGCAATATGAATGGGGACAGACGACTGCTCAATTCGGTTGCAGACAGCCAAAACAACTGTGTCTATTATGCCTTCTCCAACCCTGCCAATTATGATTATGAGGTATATCGCTATGATTTAAAGACTCAGCAATGGGATATGCTTTTTGTTGATGCTGCGTCTTTGACAGAATATAGTTGGCTTGAGATGTTTTGTAATGGTGAAAAGCTATATTGCGGCAATCTGAACGGTTACTATGTAATCGATCTTGCAAGCCGTGTTGTGCAGCGCATAAATACAGTCGATTATATCTCGCCTGATGGCAAATATGCTATGGTTTATGATACTGAGACGGGCAGCTCTTTGCAGAATCTTGAAACCGGTGAGGTTATACTTGATTTTGGTATCAATGACGGGCTTTGGTTGGATGAGGAATTTTTTGTCTATTCCTCCAACAGCCGCATCACCTTCTTTTCTGTAAAAGATAAGGGCATCGTCCGCACCAAAACGGTGGACAAATCAAGCAATATCGAGCTTGATTATGCGCATGGAGTTTTATACTATTATCCGAGTAAATATTAACTCAGACAAAGCTGATAAAAAGAGGAAGCGGTATTTTGACCGCTTCCTCTTTTTGTCAGTAAACTTATATCAGATTTATGAGGAGGATTTTTATGAATAAATATCAGTTCCCGCAGCCGAATGAAAGGCAGCGGGAGTTTTTTTTGGCAGGGGAGCGCTTCATTGCCTATGGCGGTGCGCGAGGCGGCGGCAAATCCTGGGCTGTGCGGCAAAAATCAATGCTTTTGGCGCTGAATTATGCAGGCATCAAAATTCTGATATTACGCAGAACCTATCCCGAATTACGCGAAAACCATATTCGCCCTTTGCAAAAGCTTTTGAAGGACATTGCGGAATATAAGGAAACGGAAAAGGTCTTCAATTTCCCCAATGGCAGCAGGATAAAATTCGGCTATTGTGATTCTGAAGTCGATACCCTGCAATATCAGGGGCAGGAATATGATATCATCTTCATCGATGAAGCAACACAATTCACCGAATATCAGTTTCAGACGCTCACCGCCTGCCTGCGTGGTGCAAACAGCTTCCCGAAGAGGATTTATCTCACATGCAATCCAGGTGGAGTGGGGCATAATTGGGTGAAGCGTCTTTTCATCGACAAACATTACAAGGGCAGTGAGGAGGCAGCGGACTATCGCTTTATCAAAGCAGGTGTTTATGATAATCCTGTACTTTTGCAGCATGATAAGGGCTATGTCAAAATGCTGGAAAATCTTTCGCCACGTCTGCAAAAAGCATGGCTTTATGGTGATTGGGATATTT
>JAFSIU010000082.1 GCA_017439615.1 Bacillota bacterium | reverse complement strand
GGGTGTCCATAATGCTCTCGATATCTTTTCTGGCAGTCTGGATATTTTCACCGCCTGCCCATTGATCCTCCAGATCGGCATAATTTTGCAAAAGCTTCAAGGTGGTAGGCAGATAATAGTTCAAAAGGCTGCGTATATTCGAAAGCTTTTCGGGCTTGCGCTCAACTTCATCAAAAATCTGCGATGTCAGATGCTCGATGGTTCGTATCTTGGCAGAAATGACTTCATCTTCGATATCATCATCGAGTCTGCGGAATTCCTTCAGAATGGCAGAATAATTGCCCTCTGCTTCTTTGACTGCGGGCTGAGTGTTTTCTTCGGGAACAAGCGCAGGATTCAGAACCAGCATTTGTCTGCCGACATCAATATATGCGGTACTGACCAGCATTTTCTTTTCCATCATTTCTTCGATATCACGGCCGCATTGCTGAACATTGACCCCTGCGGTTTTGGCAAGCTCTGCAAGCTTGATATAAGGTCTGTTGCCGATGATGGAAAGATATTGCACATAGCGTCTTTCTCTGCGGCTCAGATTCTTGGACATATGCTTCATCACAAAGGCACCGACAAAAAGCAAGGCGGACTGAATGAAAGGTGAAACAATACTGAAGAAAGATGCTCCATAGCCCAAGCCGTCAAGCCCTGTCAAGCCGCTGAGAAGATAAATCGCAGCCAAAGCAAGTGCGGCATAAAAGCCGATATTGAGCAGCTTTTTGGTGGAAAATGGTTCTTTCTGCTTTTGTTTTTTCTTTGCCTTGGATGCAGAAATTTTCCTGGAGGTCTGCTTGGCGGAATTGCTAATGATCTGCATAATTTTCAAAAACAGCAAAAAGAAACCGACAGGTTGAATGAATATCATGCATAAGCCGATGGTTATCCAGGAAATTCCACCCTCATCATCGTCATCATCGTCATATTTTTTATATGGCTGACGGGTATAATAGGTATCGTTTTCCCTGTCATAATAGGTGTCATATTGATTGCTGGAATAAGGATTGTTATAGCGTCCCATATTAAAAGCTCCTTCAAAAAGAGATATAACATAATAAATCAGTATAGCATATTTTTCTCTGCTTGACAAAGGTTTATTGCATATATCATAATAATAGCAATTGAATATAAATTCTAAATCAATGAGGTGAGAATATGCAATACAGCTACCGTCCCAGAGGGGTTTGCTCCCAAAGAATCGATTTTGAGATCGAGGATAACAAGATCAAGGATATCCGCTTTTATGGCGGCTGTGATGGCAATCTGCAGGCCATTTCCATGCTGGTCAAGGGTATGGATATTGAAGATATAAAAACCAAGCTCAAAGGCATCCGCTGCGGCATGCGCAGCACCTCCTGCTCCGATCAACTGGTACAGGCATTGGAAGCAGCAATGATTGAAGAAGCCAAGCAAAAGGATGCTCAGTAACAGCGGGCAAACAAGGAGTCGCAAATGTTCAGAGAATTGATCAGAAAGAAACAGCAGCTCTCCATGGAAGAATGCATTGATATACTCAAAACCGAAAAAAGAGGCGTGCTTTCTGTCATCGGAGATGATGATTATCCATATGGCATGCCCATGAACCATTGGTATAATGACGAAGACGGCAAAATATATTTCCACTCAGGGAATATCGGTCATCGTCTGGAGGCCCTGCGCAAAAACCCCAAGGCTTCCTTCTGTACCTATGACAAGGGCTACTGCAAGCCGCAGGAATGGGCACTCAATATCAAAAGTGTCATCGTTTTCGGCAAAATAGAAATCATCGACGATCAGAAAAAAATTGCCGATATCACGACCAGACTCAGCTACAAATTCATACAGGATGAAGAGCATATCAAAGAAAAAATTGCACAGCACGCACACAGAACTCTGCTTCTGGAGCTGACTCCGGAGCATATCTGCGGGAAACTGGTAGAAGAATCATAAAAAACCTTCCACATAAGGCGTGGCATCATAAGATAGTTTTAAACGGCACAACCCAAAAGGGTTGTGCTGTTTAAAAATCGGCAAAAGCCGATTTTGCGAATGTAGAAATTAATTGGTTTGAAAAGGAGTAGCTGAAGAAAGCAACCAAAACAGCCTCGGACAAAAAGCGTTTGAAGGGGGTTAGGGGGTTGCAAGGGGGCCT
>JAFSIU010000015.1 GCA_017439615.1 Bacillota bacterium | reverse complement strand
CGATATCAAGTGTGGTCTGTACATCTTCATCTTCATCATGTGAGATGACCTTGGCCATATCCACAACTCTGTCATCATCGCCGAGCTTCATCAGTCGTACGCCCTGAGCATAGCGTCCCTGTTCGGAAATATCGCTGACATTGATGCGGATGATGATGCCGCCTTGCGAAATGAGCATCATTTCATCTTCGGGCATAACGATCTCGATAGCGGTCAAAGGACCTGTTTTGTCATTGCAGCGCATTGCATAAACACCCTTGCCTCCGCGCTTTGTGAAGCGGAAATCAGCCAGAGGAGTGCGCTTGCCATAGCCATTGGCGCTGACTACCAGCAGCTCACCGCCATCGGTGGCGGTATCAATGCTGACAACTGCATCCTCGTCTTCCAGTGTGATGCCTCTTACGCCGCGGGAAGCTCTGCCCATCGGACGTACATCCTGTTCGGAGAAGCGGATGGCAGCACCTCTTGCAGTGCTGAGAATGATCTCTTCTTCGCCGGCGGTGAGCTTGACACCAATGAGATCATCGCCCTCATCGAGATTGATGGCAATGATACCGTCCTTACGGGAGCTGTCATATTCAGAGAGAACGCTCTTTTTGACGACACCGTTTTTGGTAGCAAGGAAGAGGAATTGATTGTCGCTGTATTCCTTGATGGGAATTACTGCTGTGATCTTATCCGCGCCGGTGAGATTGAGCAGGTTAACGATCGCTGTGCCGCGGGCAGTTCTGCCTGCTTCGGGAATCTCATGCACCTTCATGCGATAGACCTTGCCGCGATTGGTGAATACCATCAGATATTGATGCGTGGAGGCGATGAAGAGCTGTTTTACGAAATCCTCCTGCTTGGTGGTCATCGCAGTAACACCTCTGCCGCCACGGCGCTGTTGACGATACATATTGGCATTGAGTCTCTTGATATAGCCGCTGTTGGTAATGGTGATGACCATATCCTCCTCGGCGATCAGATCTTCAATATTGATCTCTCCGTCATCATAGGTGATAGCGGTACGGCGGGGATCCTTATATTTGTCGCGCAGCTTTCCGATCTCATCCTTGATGATGAAGAGCAGCATCTGTTCATTGTTCAGAACCTCGGTGAGATATGCAATGGTCTGAATAAGCTCGCGATATTCCGCATCCAGCTTGTCTCTTTCCAGACCTGTCAATGCTCTCAGACGCATTTCCAGAATAGCATTGGTCTGTCGCTCGGAAAGTCCAAAGCGGTTCATCAGCTTTTGTCTTGCTTCCTCAGTGGAGGCAGCGGAACGAATGATGGCAACTACCTCGTCAATATTATCAAGAGCAATGCGCAAGCCTTCAACGATATGAGCACGGTCTTGTGCCTTTGCAAGATCAAAGCGGCAGCGGCGGGTGATGACCTCTTCCTGATGTCTTATATAAGCCTGCAAAACCTGCTTAAGATTCATGACCATCGGCACGCCGCCATTGAGAGCGAGCATGATGATACCAAAGCTGGACTGCATTGCAGTATGCTTATAAAGCAGATTGAGGATAACATTGGGATTGGCATCCTTTTTGCATTCGATAACGATGCGCATACCTTCACGGTCGGATTCGTCACGCAGGTCGGAAATGCCTTCGACCTTTTTATCCTTGACCAGATCGGCGATTTTGGCGATGAGGTCAGCCTTATTGACCTGATAGGGCAGCTCGGAAACGATGATTCGCTGCTTGCCGTTATTCATAGGTTCAATAGTGGAGCGGGCACGGATCTTGACTGTTCCTCTGCCGGTTTCATAGGCATCCTTGATGCCGGAGGTGCCCAGGATTATGCCTGCGGTGGGGAAGTCAGGACCTTTGACAGCCTTCATCAGATCCTGAACGGATGCATTGGGGTCATCAATCAGCATAATGACAGCATCCACGACCTCGCCAAGATTATGAGGCGGAATATTGGTAGCCATACCAACTGCAATACCGGAAGAACCGTTGATGAGAATATTGGGCAGTCTTGCAGGGAGAACAACGGGTTCCTTTTCCGAGCCGTCATAGTTATCGCTGAAATCAACGGTGTCTTTATTGATATCGCCCATCAGATCGACTGCATAGCCGCGCAGACGGCACTCTGTATAACGCATTGCAGCAGCGCTGTCGCCGTCAACAGAGCCGAAGTTACCCTGACCGTCGACCAGCATATTGCGCATGGAGAAATCCTGCGCCATACGAACAAGCGCGTCATAGACCGCTGTATCACCATGGGGATGATATTTACCCAAAACATCACCGACGACTCTGGCGCATTTTCTGTGCGGCTTGTCGGGGGTATTGCCCTGGTCATACATTGAATAAAGAATTCTTCTGTGAACGGGCTTCAGACCGTCACGCACATCGGGAAGAGCACGGCCGACGATTACGCTCATGGCATAATCTATATAGGATTCGCGCATTTCTTCTTCGATATTTCTTCCAAGAACTTTGCCTTCTGTGAAATCCATTGCCGCACCTCCTTAAATATCCAGATTTTTAACATATTTTGCATTCTGCTGAATGAACTTGCGGCGGGGTTCGACCTTGTCGCCCATCAGCACATTGAAGGTATCATCAATGCTCAAAAGCTCGTCTTCGGGCAGGTGTACCTGCAGCAGAGTGCGGTTTTCGGGATTCATGGTCGTTTCCCAGAGCTGATCCGCATTCATTTCACCAAGACCTTTATAGCGCTGAACATCATAATTCTGCTTGGATGCATTGTTTGCGGCAAAAAAGCCGTCCAATTCATCATCATTGTAGAAATAGTGCAGTTCCTTGCCCTTCTTTGCTTTGACCTTGTAAAGCGGGGGTTGAGCGATATAAATATATCCCGCATCGACCAAAGGACGCATATAACGGAAGAAGAATGTGAGCAGCAGAGTTCTGATATGAGCACCGTCAACATCAGCATCTGTCATAATAACAAGCTTGTGATAGCGTGCCTTGGAGATATCAAAATCATCACCGATGCCTGTACCCATAGCTGTGATCATTGTGCGGATTTCTTCATTGGAAAGGATTTTGTCAAGTCTTGCTTTTTCGACATTGAGTATCTTGCCGCGCAGAGGCAGAATTGCCTGTGTGCGTCTGTCTCTTCCGCTCTTGGCGGAGCCGCCTGCGGAATCACCCTCAACGATATAAAGCTCGGAGATCGATGGATCCTTGGATGAGCAATCAGCGAGCTTGCCGGGCAGAGAATTGCTTTCCAATGCACCTTTGCGGCGGGTGAGATCTCTTGCCTTGCGGGCTGCTTCTCTGGCGCGTGCTGCCTGAACGTTTTTCTCAATAATGGTTTTGGTGACAGAGGGGTTTTCCTCACAGAAGGTTCCGAAATGATCGGCAACGATGCTGTCGACAATACCTCTTACTTCAGTATTTCCGAGCTTGGTTTTGGTCTGACCTTCAAACTGAGTCTCTTCGACTCTGACGGAAAGAACAACAGTTACACCCTCACGGACATCCTCACCCTGCAGCTTGGCATTGCCCTCTTTGAGAATATTCAAACGGAAGGCATAGTCATTGATGATTTTGGAAAGGGCTGTTTTGAAGCCGACCTCATGAGTACCGCCTTCCTGAGTATGAATATTGTTTACGAAGGAATAAATATTCTCGCTGTAGCTGTCGGTATATTGCAGAGCGCATTCAACCTGCACTCTGTTTTTCTCACCGGAGAAATAGATGACAGGGGAGACTGCATCCTTATTGGCATCCAGAAAATCAACAAAGTCTTTGACACCGCCGGTATAATGCAGCTCGGTGACTTTGCCTTCCTCTTCTTCCAGTCTTTCATCAATGAGATTGATTTTGACTGTTCTGTTCAGGAATGCAAGCTCTCTCAAGCGCTGCAGCAAAACCTCACGGGAATAAACAGTTGTCTCGAAAATCTCGGGATCAGCCTCGAAATAAACTGTGGTGCCTGTGCGTTCGGTATCACCGACCTGACGGACATCAGCCTGAGGAATACCGCGCTTATATTCCTGCTGCCAGATTTTTCCTTCTCTTTCGACAGTTACGCGGCAATAGGTGGAAAGTGCATTCACGACGGACACACCGACACCGTGCAGACCGCCCGATACCTTGTAGCCTCCGCCGCCGAATTTGCCGCCTGCATGCAGCATGGTGAGCGCTGCCTCCAATGCGGATTTACCTGTTTTGGCATGGATGTTGACAGGGATACCGCGACCGTTATCAATAACGGTAATGGAATTGTTTGTGCCGATAATAACACTGATTTCGGTACAATAGCCTGCCAGGGCTTCGTCAATACTGTTATCGACTACTTCATAGACCAGGTGATGCAGACCGCGTTCACCTGTGGAGCCGATATACATACCGGGGCGTCTTCTGACACCCTCAAGGCCTTCGAGAACCTGAATCTGTTCCGCATCATAATTGCTCTCGACCTTCGCTTTGGCTTCAAATTCCGCCGCGGTTTTTTCGATATCTTCGATAGCCATTATTAACCTCCTGTAAATATATTTTAAAAATGTTTGGATTTAAGGCAAAATATGGGCTTTAACCTTGTATATTTATACCATAGCTTTCGCTATGCGTCTGTTGCCTTGCGGCAACAATCCGGTATAAAATAGACGTTCAGCCTCAAGATTGAAAATCATTGGGCTGTACTGCTATTATACCACAATATATAGTACAAGGCAAGTATTTTCCTTCTTTATTATAATATATATCACTCTGAATCCGATATTTTGTGTTTAATATTTATATTTCGGCAAAAAAGGATTTTTGATATTTTTACAGAATAAGAATATCCAAAAGCACAGCAAAATTCTAATTGCTTTTCAGGAGGTTTTGTTATGGCCAGATTATTAACAGGCAAGGAAGTTGCCTCATCCTTGAAGGAAAAAACATTGGCACTTCGTCTTTCTTTGAATGAAAAAGGCATTGCTCCCGGCTTGGGTATTATCCGTGTCGGTGCGCAGCCCGATGATTTATATTATGAATCCAATCTTAAAAGAAACTGCGAGGCAAGCGGCGTAGTTTGCTTTGTGATGGAGCTGCCCTTTGATGCAGCACAGGAAGAAGTAGAAAGAGCCGTTACCGCCTTTTCCAATGATAATGCCGTGCACGGAATTCTGATGTTTTCTCCGCTGCCCAAGCATCTGAATGAGGAAAAGATTCGCGCTCTCATCAATCCTGCAAAGGATGTCGATTGTCTTACCAAAGCACAGCAGGCTGAGGTTTTCAATAATAATCCCAATTGCTTTGCACCCTCCACAGCTGCTGCAGTTATGGAGATCCTGAAATATTATGATATCCCCCTGAAGGGCAAAAAGGTTGCTATGGTCGGACGCAGTATGGTTGTCGGCAAGCCCTTGGCGATGCTGCTTCTCGGTGAGAATGCCACCGTTACCATTTGTCATTCCCGCACTGCAGATCTTCCTGCTGAAACAAAAGCCGCCGATATCGTCATTGCTGCCATCGGCAGAGCCAAGATGTTCACTGCAGACTATTTCCGCGCAGGTCAGGTGGTCATTGATGTCGGTATCAATTCCGATCCCGACAGAGAAGGCAAGATCTGCGGTGATGTCGATACTGCTGCAGCGGCAGAAATCGTTGATGCCATCACTCCCGTTCCCGGCGGTGTCGGCAGTATTACCAGCGCATTGACAGTCTATAACACAGTGCTTGCTGCTGAAAAAGTTTTTAAGGAAGGCGTTAAACTTGTCTGATTTGGAAATTCAGCTTTGTGAAAATGAAAACGGTGATTTGTGTCAGGATGTGCTGATAATACCTCAAGAGTCTTCAGTGAATGACATTTTGGCGGCTTTTGAGCGTTTCTGTGCCGAGAAAACAGCCTCTTGCTACGGTTGTGTCGGATGCTGTCAGGAAAGAGTTCCTGTAACCTCTCTTGACGCCGAAAGGCTTTTACAGCTTTTGCCTACAGAAGAAAGAACTTTGGCAAAGCTTTGTGAAAAGCTTTTGGATATTGAGACATTCCCTGATGGCGCGGTAGATATCAGACTGAAAAGAGATCCGGAAGGCTGCTGCATTCTGATGGATAAGGAGAATTCCTGCTGTTCGAAACATATTTATCGTACCTTTGCCTGTGCAAGTCATTATTGTCTCCCCAGAAGTGAAAAACTCGATGATATCCGTTCTGCCATTGTCAATCAGGGCATGGATGAATTGGTGCGTCAGCTTTATGCCGAAGGTATACTTCCGCAAATCAATATTGAAGATTATCCTCCCAATATTTTTACTGGCAAGAGCACATATAACGATATATTGCTGTGCGAGCTGATTGATATTTAAACAATTACAAAAGAGCGAATGGAGCTTTGTTTCATTCGCTCTTTTTCTTTTTTTTAAGAAAAATTATTGATTTTTATACTGTCAAAAGTGTTTTGGAATCGCTATTGCCAATACGCATTGATGGCATAGAAAATATGTGTTAGAATAAGTCCAAAAGATATATTTCAAAGCGGAGTGCGATTGATTAAAGCAAAAGGAGCACCGGAAATGGAATTCAATGAAAAGTTGCAGGAATTGAGGAAGAAGAAAGGGCTTACACAGGAAGAACTAGCAGAGTTTCTTTATGTATCACGCACTGCAATCTCGAAATGGGAATCGGGCAGGGGATATCCAAGCATAGATTCTTTGAAAGCAATTTCAAGTTTCTTTTCCGTGAGCATAGACGAGCTCCTCTCCGGCGATGAATTGCTGAATATAGCAGAAACAGAAAACAAACAAAAGGAATCTCATTTGCGTGATCTGGTGTTTGGTTTGCTTGATTGCAGTGCTGCAATGCTTTTGTTTTTGCCATTTTTCGGACAGAGAATGGGTGGCGTTGTGTATGAAGTCTCTCTCTTGTCTCTTACAGAAATTGCGCCATATCTGCGGGTGCTGTATTTTCTTATCTTAGGCGGCATTATTGTCGCAGGCATATTGACGCTTGCATTGCAAAACTGTCGGCAGCGGTTTTGGCTGCAGAACAAGACAAAGCTCTCTCTTTTATTAAATACTGTGGGCGCACTTCTTTTTATCATAAGCTTACAACCCTATGCAGCGGTTTTTCTGTTTGTTTACCTGATCATAAAGGCACTTATGCTGCTCAAATGGCAATGATACCAAAAGTATCGTCAATGTGAAATCCTGTTTCTTGGCTTTTTCTCTTGTTTTGTTTAATTTGTTTTTGGGTGAAAACAAAAAACAAACAAAGGAGACAAGAAAAATGCAGAAACAGAACAAAAAATCATTTTATCTGTCCTTGCTGTTGCTGGCAGCATTCATACTATGGACTGTCGCAGTCAGTCTGATAGATATTCAGACGATCGGTCCCAACGGTTCAAGCATCGGCTTTGCCTCGCTGAACAGCTTCATTCATAGACTGACAGGTGTTAATTTATTTTTATATGAAATCACAGATTGCTTGTCATTGATACCTCTTTCTTGTGCTTTTGGCTTTGCGCTTTTGGGGCTTTGGCAATGGATCAGACGAAAAAGTCTAGTGAAGGTTGATCGCAGCATATTGCTTTTAGGTATATTCTATATTGCAGTGATGGCTGCCTATATATTCTTTGAGTTTTATGCAGTGAATTACAGACCGATATTGCTGGAAGATGTTTTGGAGCCATCTTATCCTTCATCAACGACTATGCTTGTGCTGACTGTTATGTCAACCACCATTATGCAATTGAATTCACGAATCTCAAATCCTGCGTTGAGAAAAATTGCAGTTTTGGCAATTGCTGCTTTTTCTGCATTTATGCTTATCGGAAGATTGCTTTCGGGTGCGCATTGGTTCACAGATATTATCGGCGGAATCCTGCTCAGTGCAGCTCTTGTAATGCTTTATGCAACTTTTGTCGAATAAAATCATAATATTTAATCAGGCACCGTCTTGCAGACGGTGCCTGTTGCTCAGAAACAGCTTGTTTTCAATATCCTTCTTGTCAATGTCAGAATAAGAAAAGAGGCAGTTTATTTTCCCGCTTGCATTCACGACGGGGAAATATTATAATACATATCTGTATATTATGGTTTGAGGAGTTTTTATGTCAGGAAACAAAACACAATTCAAAGGAATAATTATGCTTCTGCTCACGGCTTTCATCTGGGGCTCATCCTTTGTTGCCCAAAGTGTCGGTATGGAGCAGGTCGAAGCCTTCACCTTCAATGGAATCCGTACTCTTATGGGCGCTTTGGTGCTTGTGCCTTTCATTTTGGTGCGTGACAGTATTTCTGGGAAAAATATGACTGCCGTGCAAAAAGCAGAACGAAAAGCTCTGGATAAAAAGACCCTTGTCTACGGCTCTTTTTTGGGTATTGCATTATGTGCTGCCAGCAATTTTCAGCAATTCGCCTTCAATTATTCCACACCCGGCAAAATTGCCTTCATCACAGCACTTTATATGTTTTTCGTTCCTCTTTTCGGGCTTTTCCTTAAGAAAAAAGTGTCATTGCTTACCTGGCTTTGTGTGATGGCAGGCTTTGTGGGGCTTTATTTTTTGTGCATCAATCCAGAGGATATTACTGCAATCAACAAGGGTGATGTGCTGACCTTCATCTGCGCCATTATCTATGCGATACATATTTTGCTGGTTGAACGCTTTGCTCCTGATGTGGATGGCGTCAAGCTTTCCTGTGTGCAGTTTGCGGTTTCGGGTGCGATTTCCTGTGTGCTGATGTTTATTTTTGAGGATCCGCAGCTTTCTGCTATTTGGACTGCCATTGTGCCGATAGCTTATGCCGGTGTGATGAGCTGCGGCATCGCCTATACCTTCCAGATAATCGGACAGAAATATACGGAGGCAACTGTCGCATCGCTGATTATGTGCACAGAATCTGTTTTCGGTGTGCTTTGTTCCGCAGTAGTACTGCATGAAATATTGAGCGGCAGAGAAATTCTGGGCTGCACAATTATGTTTATTGCAATTTTGCTATCGCAGGTGTCCGATGTTTTGACAGCCAAGCTGCAGTCTATGAAGAAACTCAAAAGCAATTGAAATAGCATTGAATTGAAAAAGCGGAAGATGATCACAGCATCTTCCGCTTTTTTTGCTTGCTTATTCAAGAATAACCCAATGCTTATCCTGCATATAGGCTATCACCAAAAGTGAGGTGTCTTTGTTGTCACCAAAGGAATCAAAGCTTACTTTGCCGGACATTCCTTGATATTCTGTAGCTGCCATGGTCATGGCAATGAGTGTGCCCTCCGGGTTTTCTCCGCAGGCCTTCAATGCTGACAAAAATACTCCTGCAGCTTCATATGCCAACGGTGTCATGATCCCCATTTCACAGTCGAAGCCTTGATTGAGAAAAAACTGAGTATAAAAGTCATTATACTGAGCAAAGTCATAATTAACGGTGAAAACCTTCTCAGGAAGCAATTCCGGCTCCATAGAGGCGGCGGCGATTGCTGCGATGGGTATTTCTGCCTTTGCTGCATACAAAGCGGTCAGAAAATCATTTAAAAGCTCAGGCTTGCCGCCAAAAATAATGATTTCTGCATCGCTATTTTTTAATTCTGAAATACATTCATTGAAAGTAGGACTTGCTTCATCAACAGAAAAAGAATAACTGAGTTCACAGTTCTGTTCTTGCAGTGTGGTGCGGATGCTTTCTTGATTTGCCAAACCAAAGCTGCTGTTATCACAGACCACAGCCCATTTGCTGAAGCCTTTTTTGGCGATCAGTTCTTTGCACAGGAAGCCGGTTTCGGCTCGCGCTGTATTGCACAGCCTGAGAACATAAGGATAGCTGCCCTCACCGGTGAGATCCTCGCGTACGGCTGCCCAAAGCAGGAGCGGTATCTGCTTTTCTTTACAAAGCTTTGCCGTTTTTGCAGCATTATCAGCATCCCAGAAGCCGCAGATGCCGAGAACTGTATTGTCAGTCATATATGCTTCAATGGTGGAGACTATTCTGTCAGCACCTATGCTTTCATCGATCAGCAGACAGTCCAGCTCATAAGGCAGCTCTGCAGAAGCCTTCTCCAATCTTTGCATAAAAATCTTTGCCGCAGGAATACCCTCTATGGCAAAATCTCCTTGCTGCGGCGCAACAAAAATAAGCGATGCTCTCTCAAGTGGCTGAGGGGTTACCGCTTTATCAGGTATGCATGCTGTGCACATTGTTATGATAAGAATTGCAAAGAAGAAAACCAGTTTTTTCATCATAAATCACCTTTTTCAATGATACACTTTTTATGTGTCAAATTCAAGGTGTTTATGTATAACATTTTTCATTTCAGCGCATAATCTGTTTAGGAAAACCAGTGGGAGGAACAGTATATGAGCAGGGCAAAGGTTTTTTTCTATGCAGTTTTGTGTGTACTGATGCTTTTTGTGATATCTGTGATAAAGGAAAATGCGGTCATTTTGCCTGAGGAAATTCCTGCAGAAACAGAATCAGAATATATTACATCGGAAATGCCTGTCAAAGTAGAACAATATTTTTCAGGCTGTCATCACTTGCGCAGTGATATAATAGAGGCTGATATACGTTTTGCAGATAAAAGCTTTGATGAATTGAGCATTGATGGCTGGTATGTGTTTCATGGTCAGGATGGTATAGTCTGTGCTTATTCAGAAGAGGAGGGGCTGTGCCCTGATGATAATGAAAAATTTCATTTCCGCAAATATGATGAGGGTCTTGTCATCATACATGGGCCCGTTGGCTATGATGGTGCGGTGGAGGGAAGAATAAAAATTGATATCAAAAAGCTTCCGCAGCTGTGGCAGCAGATGCTCGAGCACGGCGGGGTCGAATTTGCCAATCGCGATGAATTGATAGTAGCATTGGAGAGTCTTGATGAGCTTTGATATCTTATTTCATTCCGCAATTAAGGCGCAAAAGAAAAAGCACCGACCATATGGTCGGTGCTCGTAAAACAGTTATTTTTATGCACTAAACCCTGTATCAGATATTTGATGCAGGGTTTATTTGTTTAGAATATTGGTTTTGCTTCTGTAAAAATTTTTATAAAAGAGTCAAATTTGTATTTGTTTTTGCAGG
>JAFSIU010000081.1 GCA_017439615.1 Bacillota bacterium | reverse complement strand
CATATTTTTACCTCCTTAAAATTTTAAATAAAAAATGAGCCTGCGGAGGGCTCGTGAAAATTAAAAAAGAATCACAAGATAGCTCTCCACAAAATGTGACAGTGCATAACATATTTTGCAATGCACCAGCAGCGGTTCAGGGGGCCTCCCCGCCACTTCGGCGATCATACCTTTTTGCATGAGCAATTCCCAAGGATCCCATACATACTCATCATAATCGCACCTCTACCAAGGTTCATATATGGTTTGTCTAAATAGTAACATACGACAAATTATAAGTCAATAGTCAAAAATCCATTATATAGTAACAAAAACAAGAAAACGGCAAAAAGCTTGCCGTTTTCTTTCAGACTGAACAATATTAATTATAATAAGACAGGTCAACCCTGCCAGAAATGCAGGAACTGCTTTAATTCATCTGTTTGCGGATTATGCAGAAGGTCTTCGGTTCTTCCGGTTTCGCACAGTTTGCCGCCTGCAAAAAAAAGTATCTCATCCGCCATTCTCTGCGCCTGAGAAAGTGCATGGGAGGCAAAAATCAGTCGCGCTCCGTTTTCTGCACAATAGCGTTTCAAAGCTCCTTCTATCAGCTCATTGCCTGCAATATCTGTTGCAGAGCTCGGCTCATCCAGGAGCAGCAGCTTATGCGGCAATGCCAGCAAACGTGCAATAGCAAGTCTCTGCGCCTCACCGCCGGAAAGACGGTTGCCTTTGCTTTCACGCAGAAAATCAATACCGACTTCCTTCAGCAATCTGTCGGTTATTTCATTTTTCTTGTCAAGAGGAAATGCAGCGGGGAACACCATATGCATATTCTTTTTCACCGAAAATGAAAAAGTGTAAGGCTTTTGCGGGAGATAAACTATTTCCTTTTCATTGATATGTCTGACGATCTCGCCTTCGCTGGGGTTGATAGCACCTGCCAACAAGCGCAAAAGTGTCGATTTGCCGCTGCCGTTTGCACCGATAAGACAATAACTCTTGCCCTCTTCAAAAGCGAAATAAGGAATGGAAAGAACTGTTCTTCCTTTGTATACCTTCTGCAGATTTTTGATTTCAATAAGCTTTTTTTCAGTCATTTTTCTCCTCCTGCAGCATTTGCGCGAAGGTGTTCACTATTAAAGAAATGAGCAGCAAGACTATACCAAGCGCGATAGCAAACTCAAAATTACCTTTATTGGTTTCCATCATAATGGCGGTTGTCATAACTCTTGTCTTGTGAAGTACATTGCCGCCGACTATCTGTACCGCACCGACCTCAGCGATAGCTCTGCCGAATGCCATCATCACAACAGAAACAAGCTGAATGCGGCTTTCGGAAAGAATAAGCCAGATCTCCTTATATCTTGGCATACCGAAGCCGCGTGTGGTTTCCAGAAGATGCGGTGCACGTACCGAGGCGATGGATTGAGTAAGTCCGCAAACAATGGGAGTCAAAAGCACAACCTGCGCAATAACCATGGCGCTGACACTGTAAAGCAGCTTATATTCCCCAAAAGGACCGCTGCGCGAGAGCAAAAGAAAAACTATCAGACCTGCCACAACAGGCGGCAAGCCCATCAAAGTCTGCACAAGACGCAGAATATATCTTTTGCCGGGGAAAGTGCGGCTGCCCAAAAGCACGCCCAAAGGCATACCTATCAATACCGAAATCGAGGTACTGCATAAGGACATCTGCAAAGTAACACCGATGATTTCACGCAGATCACCGCTTGTTCCCGAAAAAAGAAGCCGGACCGCTTCAATAAAATATTCCATAATATACTCCGTTCGAGTTTTCTCATTGACTGTCGTTAATTGCACAATGCTCAATGAACAACAGCTTATCTGTTTGTAAAAGGGGCAGGTTACCCTGCCCCTATATTACACTATATTCTTCCAAAAGGGAAGGTTTACTTTTCAAGGTTATAGAACAAAGCTTCGCCATACTGATCTACACCATAAGCGGCGATAAGCTGTTTGGCTTCATCAGACTGCATCCATTCAATGAATTTCTGTGCTCCTGCATAGTTTGTATCCTTGAAGCGCTTGGGAGTAACAGCAATCATAGAATAAGTGTTCATCATTTCATCGGAACGTTCGAGTAAAATCTTCAGGGTATCTTCATGAGCAAGGAAGGTAGCCTTATCAGAAAGGGTATAGCACTGTTTTTCCTGTGCCATATTGAGGGTTGCACCCATGCCCTGACCGATGCTCTGATACCAGTCAGCTTTGATGACAGGATAATTGCCATCTGCATCCTTGGCAGCGGATTCAAGAAGACCTGCAGCGACCCAGATAGAGAGTTCTTTGGTATGTGTGCCAGAGGCATCGCCTCTGGAAATGAAGGTGCTCTTGCTGTC
Organism: Bacillota bacterium; assembly: GCA_017439615.1. Classification (GTDB taxonomy): domain Bacteria; phylum Bacillota; class Dehalobacteriia; order UBA4068; family UBA4068; genus RGIG3181. The sequence continues at coordinate 639 of JAFSIU010000081.1, read as the reverse complement.
AGCAATAGCTTTGAATGCAGCACTTGCGGACTCGGCAGCAGCTACCTTTGCGGGATCGCCTTCGGGACCGACGATTACGAAATAGTTATACATGAAAGGAACGCGGACTTCTTCATAGCCTTCGCCGATGAATGCTTCTTCCTGACTCTTGGAATGAACAAGCAGGCAATCTGCATCACCAAGACGGGCTTTTTCTATAGCTGCACCGGTACCTGCGGAGGTTACCTCGAGTTTGTAGCCGGTTGCCTTTTCAAAATAGGGCTGCAGGTAGGGAAGCAAACCGGAGTCATTGACGCTTGTGGTGGTGGAAAGACGGATAACAGGATTTTCGATAACATCAGCAGAAGCGGGTTCTTCACCAAGATTATAGAACAGAGCTTCGCCATACTGATCTACGCCATAAGCAGCGATAAGCTTCTTAGCCTCATCGGACTGCATCCAGTTGATGAATGCCTGAGCACCTTCATAGTTGGTATCGGCATATCTCTTGGGAGATACCGCGATCATAGAATAGGTGTTCATCATTTCATCGGAGCGTTCGAGTAAAATCTTCAGGGTATCTTCATGAGCAAGGAAGGTAGCCTTATCAGAAAGGGTATAGCACTGTTTTTCCTGTGCCATATTGAGGGTTGCACCCAT
>JAFSIU010000014.1 GCA_017439615.1 Bacillota bacterium | reverse complement strand
TTTTGGCATCAGGCCCTTGCTGATGCCTTTCTACAGGCGAAATATCCATACCGTTGGCAAAATTATGCAGCATCATTCCGTTTTTGCCCAAAAATGAGGCGAGATATTCAGGCTCTCTTGCCGCAATATCACCGATAGTGAAAATTCCCCGTTCTCTCAAAGCTTTTGTGGTTGCCCTGCCGACAAAAAGCATTTCGGAAGCGGGCAGCGGCCAGACCTTATATTGATAATTTTCGGCATTGATGACAGTTACGGCATCAGGTTTTTTCATATCACTGCCCAGCTAGGCAAAAACCTTATTGAAGCTGACTCCCACAGAAACCGTCAGTCCCAATTCTTCGCGGCACAGGCGACGTATCTCATTGGCGATCTCTTCTCCGTCTTGCCAAAGACGCAGCGAATGTGTAACATCCAGCCATGCCTCATCCATACCAAAAGGCTCAATACGGTCGGTGAAACGATAATATATTTCTCTTGCCGCTTGTGAATAGTGCATATATTCATCATAATGCGGCGGCAGAACAATGAGCCCAGGGCATTTTGCTCTTGCCTGCCAGAGAGTGTCCCCCGTTTTGACATTGAATTTCTTGGCAATTTCATTTTTGGCCAACACAATGCCATGACGCTGCTGCTCATCACCACCAACTGCCACAGGCTTATCACGAAGCTCAGGGAACTTTTTCAGCTCCACCGAAGCAAAAAAATTATTCAGATCAGAGTGTAATATTGTACGCATAGCAACCTCTTTTAGAACTTGTGTTCGTATTATAGAACAAATGTTCGGATAAATCAAGAGGAATATGGTGACAAACGAAAAATTTTGTGTTAATATATCAATATCAAAGAATTTTTAAAGCTGAAAATTTATCAGCAGGAGGATTAAATGCAGAAAATAATCGGTGCTGTATATGGCTTTTGTGTGGGTGATGCCTTGGGCGTGCCTGCTGAATTTAATAGCAGAGAGGCTTTGAGAATCACCCCTGTCGAAACTATGCAGCCGGCGGAAGAATTGGGTTTGCCCGCAGGAACATGGTCTGATGATACATCAATGATGCTTTGCACAATGGAAAGTCTTGCAGAAGGACTTGATTATGAGGATATGATGGTCAGGTTCTATCGCTGGTTTAATTTCGGAGACTATACAGTTGCCGGAGAAAGTTTTGGTGTCGGCAATACTACGCGCAAAGCGATTCATACTTTTGCAAAAGGCAAGTCTGCGCTGGAATGTGGCAGAGACAGCGAAAATGACAATGGCAACGGCAGTCTGATGAGAATGCTTCCGTTGGCATTCTATTTGCAATATATTCCAAATGAAGAGGAACGTATGCAGATTATCCATGATTGCGCTTCTTTGACCCATGCTCACAAGCGCAGCCATATTGCCTGCTCTATCTATATTTTCCTTTGTATGGCGCTGTTTGCCGGCAAGGAAAAGAAGGAAGCTGCACAGCTTGCCATCCGCAAGGCCTTCAAATATTATAAAGCCCTTCCTGAATATAAGGATGAGCTGCAACATTACAAGGCTTTGGAGGATCTTGATGCTTTTATTGCACGTGAAGACAGCGAGATTTCCAGTTCCGGCTATGTTGTCGACACATTAGAGGCTGCTATATGGTGTTTTTATACCACTCACAGCTACAAGGCCTGTGTTCTGCGTGCTGTTAATCTCGGTGATGATTCCGATACCGTTGCTGCTATCGCAGGCGGTTTGGCAGGTGTTTATTATGGTGTCGAGGCCATTCCTTCCGAATGGATGGATGTCCTGCAGGGTAAGGATATTATTGAAAAGGTCTATGCCAAGTTTTTCCGCCGCCTGAGAAAAAAAGCAGCACAGCTTGCAGAGGTAGAATAATAAGTTTTTGTGTATTCAAAAAGAGGCTGTTTTTAACAGCCTCTTTTTCTTTATTTATTTAACAGCGAAGATGAGTGCCCAGCAATGCATACCATAGCTTGTGATGTGATGTCCGATTCCCACCGTTGTAAATTCGGGATCCAATATGATTTTTTTGTGCTCCGGCGATGTCATCCAGGCGGAAATGCTGTCAATGGCATTTGTCTGTCCGCAGCCGATATTCTCTGCGGTGCGGTTGAATTCAACAGCATATTCATCCAGCACGGTGAAAAAATCCGTTCCGTCGGGGCGTATGTGTTCTCGCTTTTCGGCAATTTCCACGGCTCTTGTCTGTGCAGCCTGATTGATTTCATCGAAGGAAGAAACACTCTGCAAGCCGGCTTTTGTTCTGTGCAGATTGACCAGTCGCAGAAGCTCTGCAATGAGTTCCTGTTCGGTCTGCGGCTGCACTGTTTTGGTCAATTTGCGGCTGCGCAGCTCTATCAGGCGTGTTATCATGGTCATAACTTCAGCGCGTGTTATATTATCGTCCGGATAAAAATCTCCGGCGGCATTTTTGCCTGTTACAATGCCTCTGTTATAAAGATAGAGTATGGCTGCATAATATGGATGTGTGCTTGCCACATCTGGCAGATAGCTGACAGAATTGAGTGTCTGCATCACTTCAGCAGGCAGAGTGCGCCCAAGAATATATGCCACTTCACCGCGTGTGGCAGCTTGTGTATATCGTCCCGAAAAATCATTGGCAGAAATTATTCCTGCACCGATCGCATATTGCACATAAGGCAGATACCAGACCAGATCACCGTTTTGCGGAGTCTGCATGCCGTAGTAAGTCGAATGCAGTCGGCAAGCCAGAACAATGACAGAAGCGATATTTATTTCGCCCTTGGGCATGAACATATTTTCTCCCATGCCTTCAGCCAAACCGTATGTATAAAGCTTGACAATGTCCTGATAGTACCAATCAGCAGGGGAGATGTCAGTAAAAATCTCGGAGGCATACTCTCTTTTTTTGCTGAAATTAGCTGAGATATTACCATTGCCTGTCAAACTGAAGCTGACTCTTTTGCTGCTGTCTGTCAGACGTGCCGCCATGGCGATAACTCCTGCACGCTGAATGTTTTCATCGGGGAAGAAATTGCGCTGGGCATCGGAGCCGCTTATGACACCTGCTTGATAAAGGGTCAGAATATCTTTACTATATATATTATCTTGCTCGACATCGGGAAGATATTCCACCTGATTGATAGTGGCAAGCTCTGCTTCAGGCAGGGTTTGAGCAAGAATATGCGCTGCTTCGGCGCGTGTTGCTGCACGGGAATAGCTGTTGGTGAATTCTCCTGCTGCGATGATTTGTTTGGAAATCGCATATTCAATATAAGGCAAATACCAAAGCTCTGTGCCGTTTTGCGGTGCTGCTTCTCCATCATAGGCAGCACGTATGCGGCAAGACAATGCAAGGAGTGCCGCAATGCTCATATCTTCATTGGGACGGAAAAGCTTGTCTGTTGCTGCAGAAATAAATCCATATTCATAGCCTTGCACAATATCCTGATAATACCAATCAGTGGTTTTGATATCTGTGAAGATATTTTCGGTATAGCTTTGTTGTACAGTGAAATTCTCTGCGGCTGCCAAGGCTGTTGTGCCTGACACGGCAGTCAGAATCAAGGCGAGAATAATGATAAAAATCCGTGTGTGTTTTTTGCTCATATTTTCCTCCTTTGGTTTTGATTGTTTATGGCAGTTGTTTTATTTTTCTGTTAATCTGAGTAATTTGACTGCAATCCACAGTGAGGCACAAAAAGCAAATATCAGAATGATAAGAATGTTGATATAAGCCTGCTGTATATTGAAAATCAGTCCCGAGATGGCAGATGTGAGAAAAATGCTGAGTGCTCCCGAGGCAATGATCAGTGTTTGTGTTTTTTGTATCAATTCTTTCGGAAACAGCTTTGAAGCACAATAAAGAGGGAATATGCTCAAGGTAACACCCCAACAGCTGATGAGAATTGCCGCTGTGGTATAAAATATACTGCTGCCGGTGAAATATAAAATGAATAAGCCTGTCAGAACAGCGATGCCTGAATAGAGAAAAACCTTTCCGAATCCAAAACGGTCTGCGATCTTGCCGCCAATAACACTGCTTGCTACACCCATCAGGGAATAAACAGCAAAAATCTTGCTGGCTTCTATCAGCTCAAACCCCTTTTCTGTCATAATGGGTTGAAAAAGAGTTGTCATAGCAGTGGAGATGCTGTTTCCAAGTACCATAAACAGAAGAATGAAAATCAATACCTGTTTTTGTGCTTTATTGTATTTTTCCTCGTTTTTGGCAGGATGCGGAGGTTCGGTATAATTCCCTTTTATGAGCCACAGACAACAGCAGCTGGAAATGATGATGATAGCAATACCGGAATATAAGGTGATCTCTCTCCAGCCGAAAGCGTTGATCAGATATCCCAGCACGGGCGAGCCGATAACAGCTCCCAGACCTGCCGATGCACTTAAAATTCCGAGATAATAACTGCGGTGTTCATAAAAGCTATGCATCACCAGCATTTGCACCGGTATTTTCCCTGTCAGCACGCCGCCAATGCCGAGAATAACAGAAGAGATGATGAAGCTTAGGGTGGCGTTAGCTTCACTGAGCAGGATATATCCCAATCCCAAAACAATGCCGCCTATCAGAATGGTGTTGGCAAGTCCTGTATGCTTGATAACATAAGAGGTGAAAAAGGCACCTGTTAAAATAAGCAGCGCTGTCAATGCCCAGAATCCGCTCATCAATTCTCCGCTGATGACACCTGCTTTCATGGCTTCATTGAGATATATGGAACGGCAATTATAGCCGACACCCATAGAGAAAAAGAAAACCATGCATGCACCATATAAAACTTTCATTGCGGACAGATCCGCTTTTCTTTTACACAGACCCTGCATTTGTATACTCCATTATTGATTCATATTTTAGTCATTAAAGAATCGGTAATCAACAGAAAAAAATTGGGAATCAGCTGAAAAGAGCCGAGATGAATACATTGATAAAGCCCATAAAAAAGCCCAAGATTCCGCCAAAGACGACAATGGCATTCAATTCTTTGTTGGCGAGATTTCTTATCAGTCTTTCCATTTCGCTGATGTCATAATCATTGATGCGGTCCTCAATAATTTTGGCAATATTGATGGATTCAAGTATTTTCGGCAGATCATCGCTGACTGTTCTGCTGTAGTTTTCAATAAGCAGATTGCGCAGCTGCGGCAGCTTGTCCTGATGCTTTGTTACCAGGGCAGCGGTTTTTTGTTCCAGAAGCTTGTTGCCCTCCTGTGCCAGAATGTCACGCATAATGCTATATGAATTTTGTGAAAACCGTTTGTAAATGACCTTGCTGAGCGGTTTGGCGATCACGGCAGCGGTATTTTCTCCTGCCAGCTTCTTCAGAATTCCCTTGGGCGGATTTTCTGTAAGACTTTTGCTGATGATATTCGTCAGCAGCTCTTCATTGAAGCTGCTGTCATTGAGTTTTTTGTATATGATTTCTGCCAGTGAATCATATGCGCCATTCACAAATTTGTCTACTCCTGCACTGCCGAAGATCGCGCTGATATCTTCTTTGAGAGTCAGCTTGGAGGAAGAATATCTTGCGAAGATATTATCTGCAATGCTGCCGACCTTTTCCTGCATGGAGTCAGAGTTGAGGGCGGATTGTAGAACCTCGGCGCCCAACAGCTCATGCGAGACAGCATCGCCGACTGCTTTTGCCAAACGGGGCTGCTCTTTAGGGATGACACCGGGAGTCAGCGGAATGCGGAATTTCCCGATATAATATGCTTTGCGAGGACGGAAAAGCATTTTGATAGCCAATGAATTTGTTATCCAGCCGATGACCAGACCTACAATCGGAGCTATTATTAATTGTTCATTCATAATTTTATCTCACCTTTTTGCTCGAAAATAAACATTTTGTTATTCTTTAAACAATATCAAACAAAAATAAACTCTATGTTATATTCCCCATAAATAGTTTTTTTCCTGCAAAAGTTTTGTATTTAAGACAATATTTGTATTGACAAATCACAAAACTTTTAATAAAATTGAACTATAAGGTTATGGAATATAATTATTAATGGAGGATGACTATGAATTTACAGCATTTAGAGTATTTTATCAGTGTCGCACACACAGAGAATTTTTCTGCCTCTGCGAGAATGCTTTCCGTTTCGCAGCCAGCCCTTTCAAAATCTATTTCAGGCTTGGAGGAGACCTTGGGTGTACCTCTTTTTGAAAAATACGGACGCAATGTCCGCCTGACAGAATATGGCAGAATTTTTGCAACCTATGCCGCTGCAGCTATTAATGAACTCAATGCAGGCAAAACCGAATTGACCAACACCCTGATGAAAAATTCCCGCCGTTTGTCCTTTGCTGTTCCTACAGGTATCAATATCTTTTGGGAGAATAATCTCGTCAATGATTTCTCCAAACAGCAGCCGGATATGAATGTCGGTATTTATCGTATGGATTATGATGATATGCTGCTTGCCATCAAGCGAGATCTCGTTGATTACGGCATTTGCTTCGAAGAAAATGTCGCAGTCGGCGATGCCGATCTCAACAAGATTCATGTTGGATATTATTGCATGGGTGCGCTTGTTTCCTCCAAATCCGAATTGGCACAAAAAGATTATGTTTCCTTCAAGGAGCTTGCCGATAAGGTTATGATTACTCCCGAAGACGGTGCCAAAGAGCATTTCCGCAAATTCATTATGAATCATACAGGCAATTCCGAGCAGCGTTTTGATGCTTGTGATTGGAGTGATTTATTTAATAAGGTCGAAAATGATGAAGGCGTCTATGTCTGTGCCCGCAATGGCAATGCCTGGGTATCTTCCTTAAGATCCAAGCTGCTGCTCATCAGTGATGCCTCTGCCTGCCGCAATATGTATCTCATCTGCAATAAGTATAAGAAAGTCAGCCCCGCAATGGAAAGCTTCAAGTCTTATATCAAGGCAGCATATCGCAGCAAAGAATAATGATATTACGGCAGCCGCAGTTTTGCGGCTGCTTTTTAGTTTAGATTATGTTAAAATTTAACTGTTATCATAATGAAAGACAGCTTGTAAAAATAGCTTTTAAGGAGGAATGGAAATGACTGAAGCTGCAAAGCAAAATATACAAAATGCAGAGCTTACAAAAGCAGATATGGACATGGTTGCCAGTTTGAAGGCGAAATCAGCTGAATATGCTAAAATTATGGCATATTATAAATGCGCTATTATGGAGATCGAGACCAAATTCAATGTTCTGGATCAGGAATTCACCCTGCAATATGATCGCAATCCCATCAACAGCGTGAAATCAAGGCTGAAAAGCCCTGAAAGCATTGCCAAAAAGCTGCAGCGCAAGGGGCTGCCTGTCAATCTGGAATCGGTTGAGGGCGAATTGAATGATATCGCAGGTGTCAGAGTTGTATGTTCCTTCCGTGATGATGTTTATATGCTGGCAGAAGCCCTTCTCAGTCAGGATGATATAACCTTGATTGAGAAAAAAGACTATATCGAAAATCCCAAACCCAATGGATATCGCAGCCTGCATCTCATCGTTACCGTACCGATTTTTCTTTCACAAGAGAAAAAACAAATGAAGGTCGAGATCCAGCTCAGAACCATTGCAATGGATTTCTGGGCAACTCTTGAGCATCAGCTGAGATATAAAAAGGATGTCGTTTTCACTCTCGAAATGTCTGAACGTCTTTATCAATGTGCAGAGGTCAGTGCTGCTATGGATGCCGGAATGGATTCTTTGCTGCAATATGTCAGGGAAGTCAGCAGCGAACATAAAGATGAGAATATACAGTCTGCCTGACCGTGATATAAATTCTTCTGGAAGAACAAGCAATATCGGTTTATAATATAAAAATAAACTTTTGCTGTTAGGGGTTTTGAAAATGAAAATTGAATGGAAAACCTGTTTCCGTATTTGCATAAGTGTCTTTTTGCTCTTTCTGGCAGTGTTTTATTGGGGCAATTTCGCAGGTCTGTTGTCTTTGATTGGCGGTGCTTTGCTGCCTGTCTTTATCGGCTTTGGCATTGCGTATATAGTCAATATAATAATGTGCTTCTATGAAAAGCATTATTTCCCCCGCACAGAAAGCCGCTTTGTACAAAAGAGCCGCCGCGCAGTTTGCCTGACAGCTGCATTTCTGACCTTGGTGCTTATCGTTGTTCTGGTTTTTTCTCTGGTACTGCCCGAACTGACAGCCTGCATTTCTCTTTTAGTAAATAAAATCCCCGATGCAGTTAACTGGGTGCTGAGCAATGAGATATTGATGGGTGTTCTGCCGGATAATTGGCTTGATGCCTTGCAGAATTTTGATTGGCAGAGTTATGTCGGCAAAATAACTCAGTGGGGGCAGGAAGTTCTGAGCGGTGCTTTTGATGTTGCGGCAGCGGTCGTTCTTTCTGTTTCTTCCGGACTGATAACAGGCTTGCTGTCATTGATTTTTGCTCTTTATATGCTGCTTGGCAAAGAAAAGCTGCAGAATCAGATTTGCCGGCTTTTGCGTGCATATATCAAACCTGCAAAATATGAGCGGCTGATGCATATAGCTTCGGTTTTCAATGATAGCTTTCATCGCTTTGTTGTTGGGCAGAGTATCGAGGCTCTCATACTCGGCAGCCTATGTATCATAGGTATGTATATTTTCCGTTTCCCTTATGCGCTTATGATTGGTACTTTGATAGGCTTCACAGCTCTTATTCCTGTTGTCGGTGCTTTCATCGGTGCTGGTATCGGTGCTTTTATGATATTCACGGTTTCGCCGCTGCAGGCAGTTTTCTTTATCATCTTCATTGTGATATTGCAGCAGTTGGAGGGCAACCTCATTTACCCCAAGGTTGTTGGTGCATCCATTGGTTTGCCTGCTATCTGGGTGCTTGTAGCCGTTACTCTGGGTGGTGGCTTGTTCGGCATATTGGGTATGCTTCTTGGCGTTCCTGCCGTAGCAGCGATTTATCGTCTGCTGCGAGAAAATATCAGACGCAGGGAAGATGAATTGCTGAAATAGGCTGTTATTTGAAATATATCGAAACAGAAAAAGAGCTGAGGTCAAACCTCAGCTCTTTTGATTTTGTGTAAAGCTATGAAGCTTATTTCCAGTTGCCGACAACCTTGCTCTTGGGCAGGTAGCAGCGGGCTGCGAAATCGTTTTCGAGGAACATATCGATGAACTCACGGGCAGCTTCCTTGTGATTTGCTTCAAAAGGAATGGTGAGCGCATGAGAGATGGGTTTTGCAACGATGGTGTTTTCATCATCAACTGCGAAGGAAACCTTTGCATAGACATCAGCGAGATTGTCATCGGAAAGGTCCATAACTGCAGGCAGTTCAGCAAATTCAGCGCCGCTGGAAGCAGGGCCGGAATAGTAGCCGAAGCTGTAGTCAGCCTTGGGTCTGGGAGCACCGGGCTTCGGAGGCTCTTTGGACATGCCGATGTGACCGGGATGGTTCATCAGCTTGTCAGCAAGACCGGGTTCTACATTGTCAGCAAGCAGCATAGCCATAACAGCACGATAGCCGCCGGGATCGCCATAAGGATTCATATGCATAAAGGTAGCATTGGGATCCAGCAATTTTTCTTTCCAGTTTTCGGAGTTGATGCCCTTGCCGGAGATAACCATCTTGTTGCCTGCGAATACATAGTAGCCGTCAGCATGGTCGGGCATCATCATATCAGCGATATTAGCTTCGTCAGCAACGATCATAACATCGCAGGGTTTGCCTGCCAAGGCATTGCGGACGATATCAACGGAGCCGCCGCCCTTAACGATAGCGGGGAGCTCGGGATGGAGCTTGTTCCATTTTGCAGCGGTTTCATTTGCGACCTTCATAACGCAGCCGGCAGTATTGACATAAAGAACTTCGCCTGCGATCTGCTTGTTAAGCAAATCAACCTGTGCTTTATGTGCAGCACGGATATCGGTGATCTTCTGGGTGAGGATACCGAAGAAGTTTTTGATCATTTTTGCCTGTGCGGGATAAAGCTCAGCGGAATAGAATTTGACGATCATTTCGCCATCCATGATCAGACATTCCTGATCAACAGGCTGGGGAGGTCTGGGGGGCATGGGGGGCTTTTTGGCGCCTTCGGGCTTGGGTTCAGCGGGACGCTGACGAGCAAGGGAAAGGCCGGGGATCTCGCCCATCATCATACCGGGTTCGCCCATTTCGGGCATAGTGTATTTGCTGGGTTTTGCTTTAACTTCATTGCTGAGATTGTTTTTGAGGCATACGAGGAATTCGCTGCCGGTGAAGCCTTCCATAGGATTGGGCATACCGGTTTTTCTCAAAACGATCTGGGGCTGCATTGCTTCTACTAAGTCCAGAATATAGTTATCGTCAATACCCTGGAAGAGAGGCATCAATTTCAATTGGGGCAAATATTTCTGATAAATGCTCATTGTTGTTCCTCCTTATGTTTATTTCGCATCAATTTGCGCCTGCAGTGCTTCAACCTGTGCTTTGTGAGCGGCGCGGATATCGGTGATCTTCTGAGTGAGGATACCGAAGAAGTTTTTGATCATTTTTGCCTGTGCGGGATAAAGCTCGGCGGAATAGAATTTGACTACCATTTCGCCGGTCATGACAAGACAATCTTCATCAACATCACGGGGCGGATGAATAGGTTTCTGGCCGGGCTTGGGAGCAAAGAAATCCTTGGGCAGCTTTGCTTTGGAAAGTGCGGGGATCTCTGCCATCATCATACCGGGCTCGCCAACCTTAGGCATAGTATATTTGCTGGGCTTTGCTTCAACTTCCAATGCGGGATACTGTCTTATGCAGACTTGGAAATAGCCTTCGGTAAAATCGATCTTGGGCGGAGCCTCGCCTTTTCTCTGACGGGAGATGGCGGGCTGCATAGCCTCGACCAGATCCATGATCTGATTATCCTCAATGCCCTGGAAGAGAGGCATGAGCTTGAAATAAGGTAAATACTGATGGTAATTTTCCATTTTCATTCCTCCAAAATAAAAGTTCCTGCAATCTGTTGATTATTTACCTGCAAGCTTATTCTGGAGTTCTTCGATCTGTGCGCGGTTCATTTTGCGGATATGAGTTACCTTTTCAGCCATAATGCCGAGCATATTGCGGTTCATCTGTGCCTGTGCGGGATAAACCTCATCGCTGTAGAATTTGGTCATCATGTCGGAGCTCATTTCCAGAACATAATCATCAACTTCTTTGGGAGGGCCTGCGGGCTTGGGAGGAGCAGCAGGTTTGGGCATATTCTTTCTGTAAAGGAATGCCTCGGACATACCGGGGACTTCGCCCATCATTGCGCCGGGTTCGCCGAAATTGGGCATAGCATATTGATTTTCTCTGGGAGCGATCTCGCCATTGAGATTGTTCTTGAGGCCGAGCATCCAAAGGCCTTCGCCAAATCTCATGGGAGGCATATTGTTGGTGGTTCTGTGGATGATTTTGGGCTGCATAGCTTCGAGCAATGCGATCAAAGCATCATCCTCGATACCATAGAACAGAGGGATGGTTTTCAATTCGGGTAAAAAGTCACGATAGTTTTCCATTATGTATTCCTCCTTTTATTTAGGTACAGAATCATCTTAGCAGAAAAATAATAGTTAGTCAATTAACAATAATGACTAAATACTAATATTTTTTAAAAATTTCTTTTCATAACTAAAGTTGTTATTTATAATAGAAGAAACAAGGAGATTTGATATGTATAGTTTTGATGAGTGCAGACTTTGTCCCAGGAGCTGTGCTGCAAACAGGATAGATAAAAAAGGCTTTTGCGGTGCTCCCTCGCAGCTGAAAGCAGCGAGGGCTGCTTTGCATTTCGGTGAGGAGCCTTGCATTTCCGGTACAAAAGGCAGCGGCACTGTTTTCTTTTCCGGCTGCAATCTGCGCTGCTGTTTTTGTCAGAATTATGAAGTAAGTCATAGTATTTTCGGCAAAGAGATTTCTGCTGCAGAACTTTCAAAAATTTTTTTGCGCCTGCAAAAAGAAGGCGCGCATAATATAAACCTTGTCAGCGGAACTCCTTATGTGCCATTGATAATCGATGCTCTTAATCAGGCGGGAGAAAAGCTGCATATCCCAATAGTCTATAACAGCAGCGGCTATGAAAGCCTAGAAACTCTGACTATGCTGGATGGATATATCGATATTTATCTTCCTGATTTTAAATATTTTTCATCTGAGCTGTCTGCCAAATATTCTGCGGCAGCGGATTATGCGGACATCGCTTTGCCTGCCATAAAGGAAATGCTGAGACAAACAGGCTCTCCAATATTCAACAATGAAGGAATTTTGCAAAAAGGGACAGTTATCAGGCATCTTGTGCTGCCCAATCACAGCGGCGATTCCATCAGTGTTTTACAGCTTTTGGCCGATGAATTGCCTCGGGGCGAGTTTCTCCTGAGTCTGATGAGTCAATATACTCCCGACTTTCTGCATGGCGATTTTCCTGAGCTTTCCCGCAAGCTGACGAGCTATGAATATAACAAGGTGGTCAAAGAGGCTTTGAGACTTGGTTTGGACAGAGGGTATATGCAGGACAGGAGCAGTATTGGCACGGCATATACACCGCATTTCGGTCTGGAAGGGATTGAATGAGCATGGATAATATAATATTGAAGATTTTTGCTTATGAGTCTCCCATTGGCAAGCTGACCATTGCCGAGCAGAAAGGCAAGCTGCGCGGCATCTGGCTGACAGGCGAGCTGAAGCTTATGCCTGAGACGGAAATTACTATTATAAAGGAAGAAACTCCATTGATAGCGGAGACGCATAGGCAATTGGAGGAATATTTCGCAGGCAAAAGGCAGGCTTTTGATTTACCGCTTTTGCCGCAGGGCACAGATTTTCAACAGCGTGTCTGGCAGGAGCTTTATAAAATTCCTTATGGCGAAACAGTTTCCTATGGTGAGATAGCCAAACGTATCGGCGATCCCAAAGCGGCAAGGGCAGTCGGTATGGCGAACAATAAGAATCCCTGGCTGATAGTAGTACCCTGCCACAGAGTGATCGGAGCGGACGGCAGTCTGGTCGGATATGGCGGAGGTTTGTCCATCAAAAGTTTTCTGCTGGAGCTTGAAAAGAAGAATTTTGCCAAAAAAGAGCAATAAAGCATGGCTATGGCTTGACTATTGCATATGAAAAAGGATAAAATATATTCTAACAATGTTTACGGAGGTCTGCATTATGGAAGAAAGGCAGCATCATTTTATCAATGATTTCATTGAAGAAGATTTGCGTATGGGCAAGGTGGATGACAAGGTCCACACCCGTTTCCCACCCGAACCCAACGGCTATTTGCATATAGGTCATGCCAAGGCAATGTGTGTCGATTTCGGAACAGCTCTCGAATTTGACGGACTTTGCAATCTGCGCTTTGACGATACCAATCCTGTCAAAGAGGATAATGAATATGTTGAGGCAATTCAGGATGACATTCACTGGCTGGGCTTCGATTGGGGTGACAGACTTTTCTTCGGCTCCGATTATTTTGAACAGACCTATGAATATGCCATTGAGCTTATCAAAAAAGGCTTGGCTTATGTCTGCGAGCTTTCCCCTGAGGAAATGAAGGCTATGCGCGGTGATTATAACACCCCCGCTCAAAGCCCCTATCGTGATCGTCCTATCGAGGAAAGTCTTGATCTGTTCCAGAGAATGAGAGCAGGTGAGTTCCCCGAGGGCGCTATGACTCTGCGCGCCAAGATCGATCTCGCATCGGGCAACTGGAACATGCGTGATCCTGCACTCTATCGCATCCGCTTTGCCGAGCATCACCGTCAGGGCAACAAATGGTGCATTTATCCTATGTATGATTTCGCACATCCCATTCAGGATGCCCTGGAGGGTATCACTCATTCTCTTTGCTCCTTGGAATATGAAGCACATCGTCCGCTTTATGAATGGGTCATCAACAATTGCTCCGTTCCGCACAAGCCCCGCCAGATCGAATTCGCCAGACTGAATCTTTCTTACACCGTTATGAGCAAGCGCAAGCTGCGTCAGCTGGTAGAGAAGGGAATAGTCAGCGGTTGGGATGATCCCAGAATGCCTACCCTTGCCGGTATGCGCCGCCGCGGCTATACTCCCGCTGCCATCCGCAAATTCTGCCGTGATATCGGTGTTGCCAAGGCTGACAGCATGGTCGGTGTCGAGATGCTCGAATCCTGCATCAGAGATGACCTGAACAAAAAAGCCGATCGTGTGATGGCTGTTATGAAGCCCCTGCGCGTAACTCTGACCAATTATCCCGAAGGTGTTACCGAAGCATTGCCTGTAGAAAATAATCCCGAGGATGAAAATGCCGGCAAGAGAGAAATCATTTTCTCCCGCGAGCTTTTCATTGATGCCGATGATTTTATGGAAGAGCCTGTCAAGGGCTTCCATCGCCTCTATCCCGGCAATGAAGTTCGCCTGAAGGGTGCATATATCATCCGCTGCGATGAAGTTGAAAAGGATGCCGAAGGCAATATCATCCGTCTGCTTTGCTCCTATGATGCCGATACCAAGAGCGGTTCTCCCGCTGCCGATCGCAAGGTCAAGGGAACTATTCAATGGGTTGAAGCAAATACCGCAGTCGATGCTGAGATCCGTCTTTATGACAGATTGTTCGCCAAGGAAAACCCCGATGAAACAGAGGAAGGTCAGGATTTCACAGATTTCATCAATCCCGATTCGTTGGTAACTGTTACTGCCAAATTGGAGCCCTGCCTGAAGGATGCCGAAGTCGGCAAGCCCTATCAGTTTATGCGTATCGGCTATTTCACTCCCGATCTGGATTCCACCCCCGAAAAACTGATTTTCAACCGCACTGTTGCTCTCCGCGACAGTTGGGCAAAAAAACAAAAATAACAAGATTTTCATCCGCAAACGGCAAAAATCTCATCAAAAAGAGATTTTTGCCGTTTTTTCTATATAATAATTAGCTTAAAAAATGGTAATATGCGGCAAAATTGTATTAAAAATGTATTTAAAAAATTTTATTTTGCAAAGAAAAACAAATTGTTTTTATAAAAGAACAATGTATAAATATCGCTTGTATTAAACAAGTTTCCACTATAAAGTACGGAAAATTTTTCTCGTCACGAAATGATATATTACTATTGGCAATATAAAGTATGGTATTTGAAGGTATTTTTCCAACAACTGTATGCTTGACTTTTGTTGATTTTGGTGCTAAGATAAACAAGGTTAAAATATCTGCGTCTGCTCATAATTTGTCAATATTGAATTTTAGCAGGGCAAACGCAAGTTTTGGGAAAGGTGGAGGATTTGAAGAAAATCTGCACATTTTGATTATATTGTTGGCAGATCATTTTGTCCGTCAATGCGGGCCGGTAGTGATTTGTCGGGCAGAGGGCTCTGTTCCTCGGGCACCAAGATGATATAATATTTTTAACACGAAATTTTGAAATTTGAGAAAGGGGGATTTCCCTAATGACTGATATGTCCAATAAAGTTCTGGAAACCGTTCAGAACAAAGCTTTACCTTTTGCTAATATGTCCCGTCGTAGCTTCCTCAAAGGCGCTCTCGTAGCAGGTGGCGCTCTTGCTCTCGCAGGCTGCGGTGAAACCACTGTTAAGACCGTTACCGTTACTGAAAAAGTTACCGTAACTGTTCCCGCTGATACCGTTCCTACCGAAACCAAAAACATGGTTACCTCTCCCATGTTCATTATGCCTCAGTACCAGGATTGCGTAGGCTGCAACATCTGCATGGCTTACTGCGCACTCTCCCACTATGGCGAATTGGATCTCAACAAATCCAACATCCAGGTTTACGGCATTGACATCAAGGGCGGTATGGTTGACATCCCGGTCCTCTGCATGCACTGCTCCGACTCTCCCTGCATGGCTTCCTGCCCTGACAAAGTACAGGCTATCTCCAAGGACGAAGTTACCGGCGCTCTCCTCATCGACCATGACAAGTGCACTGGTTGCGGCCTCTGCATCGAAGCTTGCGCTACTACCGTTTGGGATCCCACCGGTAATGGCTGGGGCGACAGAAAAGGCCGTACCGGCTGCCTCCGCGCTCATGATGAACTCGGCGTTGTTGGTATGTGCGACCTTTGCGATGGCAATCCCGAATGCGTCACCGCTTGCCCTGAAAACTGCTTGAGACTTTCCAACCACAAGGGCGGCTGCCCCGGTCAGTACTGGGCACTCAACGAAAAAGAACTTGCACAGCAGGTCTGGAACTTGCTCTATGGCTGCAAGTAATCAGAATTGGATTAAAGGAGGTAATTTATTATGACAACTCAAATTGGCGGCTACTGGGGCAAATTGATCGAAGTCGATATGACCACAGGCAAAGTCGAAATCACTGATAGACATATGCAGTATGTTTCCGATTACATTGGCGGACATGCTCTCGGTTCCAAACTTCTCTGGGAAGCTTTGAAGGACAAACCCGGTATCGATCCCATGGGTCCTGAAAACGTATTCATGATTCTCCCCGGTCCTCTGGGCGGTATCCCCATTCCTGGCGGCGGCTCCCGCTACAACACCATCTGCAAATCTGCTATGACTCAGGCTAAGAACTCTCCTTACGGCGAAAACGGTGCTACCGTTGCTTGGTCTGCTGCCGGCGGTAAATTCGGTCCTACCTTGAAAATGGCTGGTTTCGACGGCATCTATGTTACCGGTGCTTCCGCAACCCCCAAAGTTCTCTATGTCAACAATGGCGAAGTTGAATTGCTCGACGGTTCCAAATACTGGGGCATGAGCACTCATGAATTCGAAGAAACCATCCAGAACGAATATGGCCCCATGTACAAAAACTGCTGCGTTGGTCCCGCTGCTGAAAACGGCGTTCGCTTTGCTTGCGTAATGAGCGAAACCGGTCGTGCAAACGGTCGTGGCGGCACGGGTGCTGTTATGGCTTCCAAGAAGCTCAAAGGCGTTATCGTCAATGGTACTATGCCCGTTCCCGTAGCAAACAAAGAAGAACTCTTGGACAAGATCAAATTCTATCACAACACCATCATGGCTTCCTCCAATGCTGACGTCCGTCGTCGTTGGGGCACAGGCTCCGGTCTCACTCAGAGATCCAACATGAGCGTTACCTCCTGCCGTAACCACAGAGAAGGTATGAACCCCTATGATGATAAGATCGGTATCGGCGTTATCCACTCCGAATTCTGGATCCGTCATCGCTCCTGCTATGGTTGCCCCTGGAGATGCATGAAGATCGGTGTCATCCGTCAGGGTGAACATGCCGGTGCTATTGCTGAAGGTCCTGAATATGAATCCGCAATGAACGGTGCAAACTGGCTGCTCGACGATATGGGCGAATTCGCAGCTATCATGGAAAAACTCGAAGGTTATGGCTTCGACCTCATCGGTCTTGGCGGTCTCGTCGGTTATGCTCTCGAAGCTTATGAAAACGGCGTTATCACCTCCAAAGACATCGACGGCATTAAGCTCGAATGGAGCAATGGCGTTGAAATCATGAAATTCATGGACGCTCTCGTTTCCAACCACACCAATCCTATCTATGACTGGTTCCGTCGTGGTTCCACCTATGCAGCATTGAAGATCGACGCTGAACGCAAGACCGATTCTGTTAAATATGCTATGGACTCCAAGAACCATTCCTTCGCAGCTCACAACGTTCATGGTCAGGAAGCTGCCACCGGTTACAACGGCTTGGAAATGGGTTATGCAGTTGGCCATCGTGGCGCTTGCCACATCAACGGTGTTACCCCTGCTGCAATGAACAACATGATGATCCGTGACATGGGTGTATTCTGCTCCTTCTCCACCGCTTACGGTGCACAGGGCGAAACCGATATCCTCAACTTCATCATGGGTACTTCCTACACTTTGGATCAGATGAACTACATCGCTTCCAGAGCACGTAACATCGAAAAGGTATTCAACCTCCGCGAAGGTTTCACCGTAGAAGATGATACTCTGCCCTGGAGAACCTTCAACGATCCCTATCAGTGGGGTCCCAAGAAGGGTGCTCTCCTTCCCGAAGATAAGTTCAAAGAAACCAGAAAGAACTACTACACCGAAATGGGTTGGGATCCCGAAACCGGTATTCCTACCAAAGGTAAGCTCCAGGAACTCGGTCTTGAAGACCTCATTCCTTATCTCCCTAAATAAGATTTCTTTGAAAGAGATTTCTTAAAAAGTTCTTGCAAGACGGCGGCGGCTTACCGCCGCCGTCTTAACTTTTTTTGTCTCCTGAGACCATTTTATCAAGGAGTAAATTATGGGCAGCAGCCTTTTTACATCGCTTAGCTTCACGAGGATAAGTTTTGTCAGCTTGCTGGCAGGTTTGATAATCGGTATGCTGGCGCAAAGAAGCAGAATGTGTTTCATTGGCGGATGGCGTGATTTTTTCCTTGTCAGGGATACTTATCTGCTTCGGGGATTTATTATTTTTTTCATAACATCACTTTGTTTGTTTTTGATATTTTATCATGCTGGTTTTTATTTGAACAATTATCCTTGGTTCAATCGTCCGCCAGTTGTTATGACGATAGATGTTCCATGGAGCGGAGATGGCGGCGTAGATCATTTTGTCCGTCACTATAATTATTGCGATTTGACCTATGTTACTGAAATGGTCACA
>JAFSIU010000080.1 GCA_017439615.1 Bacillota bacterium | reverse complement strand
TAAAAATCGGCAAAAGCCGATTTTGCGAATGTAGAAATTAATTGGTTTGAAAAGGAGTAGCTTAAGAAAGCAACCAAAACAGCCTCGGACAAAAAGCGTTTGAAGGGGGTTAGGGGGTTGCAAGGGGGCCTAAGGGGTTCGCAATCCCCCCTGGCCCCCTGCAAAAACAAATATAAACCTGACTCCTTTATAAAAATTTTTACAGAAGCAAAACCAATATTCTAAACAAATAAACCCTGCATCAAATATCTGATGCAAGGTTTACCTTAAATATCTGTTTTGCGGGCTCCGACCATATTTGCTGCCTCTGTTTTATTTTGGTTTGATCTCAATTCTTTTCATTCAGCATCCAGATCTGATATGTTGTGATGCCTTCTTCAATGAATTTTTCCGGTCCGTAACCGACGATTTCCGAGGAGGAACCGTTCCAGTGCAGCTTTTGTGTCAGTCCAAGTTCCTGAGCATAGGTGAGAAAAGCTGTAACGCAGGGAGCGGAATCAAAATGATCATTATTGAAATCGGCAAGAACAGGGAAATTGGCAGCTTCGATTGCGGCGATGGTTTCCTTATCTTTTTGTGCAGCCTCATTGTATTGCAGATAGTGCGAGAAATCCACCGAGCAAATGAGCAGAATATCTTTCTCACTGCTTGCAAGCTGCTCGGCAAGATAACGCACCTTTGCCAAATCAACACTGCCGGAGAGCAGAATGCTCACTGTCTTGACATTGGGCATAAAATAAGTCAGGTAGGGGATAAGCCCAGAGATAGCATGATCCTCCTGCATTCTTGTATCATTGCTGCTGCCTTTGATTTGTTTGTCGCGCATCAGGAATTCAGTGAGCTCCTGATCGCAGGCTAATATGCCAAAAGGTGTTTCCCAATCATTTGCCGAGAAAACGACATCTCCGCCTTGGCCT
This sequence comes from Bacillota bacterium, assembly GCA_017439615.1. Lineage (GTDB taxonomy): Bacteria > Bacillota > Dehalobacteriia > UBA4068 > UBA4068 > RGIG3181. The sequence continues at coordinate 3,501 of JAFSIU010000080.1, read as the reverse complement.
GTGTGATTCGGTGCGAGGAAGACAACTGTTTCAAAATCCTCTGTTGCAGCCTGCTCGAAAACAGCTGTGATATAATCACCCGCGGTCAGATGATGCGGTATGATGGCCGCTTTCAAGCCTGCCTGCATATCAAGTATTTCGGCAGCGGCTTTGCTGCCGGCAAGATGCCCTTTGAACATCTGCTCGTCAAAGAAATTGCATTCGAGCAAAGTCTTCTGGTCTCGGGGAGAAGCAGGTCGAAGGTTTTCCTGCTGAGCAGCTCCTTGTGCTTCGTCATTATCTTTTGCTGTGTTTGCAGGCGATTCTGCCTCTGCGGGAGGTGCTTGGTCTGTTTTTATGACGAGGTCAGGTGCAGCGTTTTCATCCAAAGACACTGCCTGCTGCGAAGATATGGAGGATTCTGTTGTGAAGCTCTGCAGGGGCTGTGTTGCTTCATTGACAGGCTGAGCTCCGCAGCCTGCAAGAAGCAGAGCTGCGGCAGCTATGATAATACAAAATATTTTGTTGTTTATCTTTTTCTTATTCGCCAATAGTCAACATTCCCTTTGCAGATTTGCCCCATGCGCCGGATTCGGAATGGCTGATTACGGCAGAATCACTGACATAATCACCGGGCAGCAGACTGCGGATATAATAGCGTATGGTAGTGGTGCCGTTGGAGCTGTTTCCATAAATGCTCAAGCCTTCGGCAGGATCAGGATAGGGGTAATAGAAGGTGATGCCCTGCAATCCCTGGTCAATGCAATACCAGTTATCATTGACATATCTTTCGACCTTCAGGAAGCGGCAACCGGAAGGAATATAGTCCTCAACGGTATATCCGCCATAAGGTGCGGTTTTATCAAATTTTACGGAAACGGTAACGAGATAAACTGTTCCGGGACCGCCATCACCTTTTACTGTTGTGATATTCTTTTCCAATTTCACAAGCTCGCGTGCAGGTTCATCGAGCAGTGCTGCACTTCCTTCATAGAAGGCAGTGCAATAAACATCTCCGCTTAAGACTTTGAAATCTGCCTTTTCAAGCTGTTCCTTGCTGAACCAGAATGCAGTTTTGTCTGTCATGCCAAGTTCGATGACTTTTCTTTCCCCATCCTGCATAAAGCTGAATGCAGCGGGTGCGGATTCTGCAGGCTCGATATTCTTGGCATAATATACCATCTGAAGCAGATAGAGATAGCGGTCAGGCTTGATTTGCTGCAGATATTCGGCAAACATTGCAGCATCGGTATCCTTGCCGGCGGCAGTTGCAATTGCCAATGCAAAGGCGGTGCGGAATTGTGTTTCATAAGCATCTGCTTTTTCATTGCTGAGCCATGCCATATCGCCTGTGATCGCATTTTGTTCTATTTGCATACGCGCGCTGATCATAGTCTCATATAAGCTTTCGGTGTTTTCTTCATCACCGAGCAGCGCAAGACCGAGCAAGAGATAAAGCGCCTCATCATATTCAAACCAATCTCCTGCGAGCATATAGCGAATATCAAGCAGCACAGGCTCACCGAGCGCTGCGAGTCCCATATATGCAGCGGCGATATCAGCTGCTGCAGAATCATAATCATCAACAATGGAATAAAGGTAATCGGTCAATGTTGTCTGATTGAGATATTCCGGTACAGCCAATGCTGCCAATGCGGAAAGCTGATTGTCAAAGAAGATACTGTGATTGTCTGTGTCAAAGAGCATCAGACCGCCTGTATAATCAGGCTGTATCCAGGAAGTATCAATGTCCCCGAAATAATCTGCTGCACCAAGCTGATCCAGAACAAAAGCGCGGGTAAGTGCCTGATCGGCTCTGGTGTTATTGCTGTTGCTCAAAAGCCAGCCGAGTACTTCATTATATTCCTTGAAGCTGCCATTGGAGAAGCTGAGCAAAACAGGATATTTCTCAGGTGTGATATTGATACCTTCTGCCAGATCAAAGCTCTCGGAAATATTAGTGCTGATGCCGGAGGCAATGCATTCGATTGTCTTCTGAATTGCATCGCCAAGCTCACCGGATTCTGCCTTCATAGTGAGTGTATAACTGCCTGCTTCCAATCTTCCAAGCTTCAGGAAGGTATATTCACCTGCCATGCCCTCTGCAGCAAAATTTTGTTCAATTCCGTCTTTGGTAAGAATCACACTGTATTTAACATTTTCTTCTCCTGTTACAGAGGTGCCGAAGCAACGCAGGGAGATATATGCTTCATCGCCTGCAAGATAGACATCACTGAAGACTGGATTGATGAAGAATTCCTGAGTAACAATGGTCTGCGAGACCTTGTCGCCTGCATGCATTGCTTCGTTAAAGCCCTGTGCGGTGATACGCCAGGTGGTGAGATTATCAGGCATGGAGAAGCTGAATTCTGCCTTGCCGTTTTCATCGGTGAGGAGGGTGGCAAAGAAGGCTGTGTCAACGAAATCGGAGCGGATATAATCTGCGCCGCCTTCGCCGCCTTCTTCAGCAGTACCGGGTTCATCTCCATCGAGGTTATGCTGTATGTGTGATCCATAGCTTTCAACATAATTGCGGTAGCGCTGGCTGTATATACCGTCTAAGATATTCACATATTGATCTTCAACCGCAAAGGCTGCCTCATCGACCAGTGAGAGCAAAACATCGGTATTGGCAGCGGCATTACCGTCCTTGTCTTTGACGGTAACAGTTACTGTGATATCTTCGCCTGCGGCATAGCTTTCCTTGTCTGTTTCTATCTCCAGCTGCAGCTTTCTTTCGGAGCTGTCATACCAGAAATTGAAATTGTCGATGGGGTAGATATGCTTGCCGTCGAAATAAAGACCGGTAACGACATAGTTGGGGATAAGATCCTCATTGAATTCGGAAAGATAGGGGACATCAGCATTGTTCAGACTGTATTCACCGAAAGCATCTCCCTTTTGAATAGCGATATAGCGTCCGGAGCTGACAGGCTGAGAATTTTCCTGCAGCTGCAGGCTGATATCTTCATTATCGGTGAAATTGGAATAATAGAAAATGTTATCCGCAGCTTCATTCATATTCATAAAGCTGAAATTTCTGTAATAGCTGTCATAGGGATAGTTGAAATAGGTATAGCCCCATGAACGGCTGTCATAGCAATAATAGCCATTCTGGTCATTATAATTATAGCTCAGAACATAATATGCATTTTCGTCATCAAGCTTTTCATTCAGGTTTGCCAGCTCAATAACACCGTTTTTCGAGGTCATGGTGAAGCTTTCGATGAAGTCCTCATGGCGTACATAGGTATAGCGGGTGACGGTTTCTTTTTGGATATAGTCATAGTAGCTGCCGTCTTCATGCTTGGTGTAATAGATTTTGGCCCAGCTCATATTGACGGGAATATCAAGCGGCTCGCCCTTGAGCTTTTCAATATCCCAAGCATCGCCGGCACTTTTGATGTTTGATGTGTCAAGCTTGTTGACATAAAGCAGCATGGAATCATCTCTGCCTGCCGCACTTGCTATATCGATGATTGTGCTGCGGTAGAAAACAGGAACACTGCCATAGCTGTATAT
>JAFSIU010000079.1 GCA_017439615.1 Bacillota bacterium | reverse complement strand
TAAAGGATTTGCAGTCCTCTGCCTTACCACTTGGCCACAGCGCCACACGCAAAATATATATTAGCACACTTTCCCGACTTTTGCAAGAGCAAAATTTAAGTTTTCAAGGAATTTTTCTTAATATTTCCCCTTTGAAAGCAATTTTCAAAGGGGAAATATTACTTAATTCTTATTTGCAGACATCGACCCAAACGCCATCGGTAGCTTCCTGCAAGCCATCGGGAGTAAAGCGGATAGCGGAATTGCCTGTACCGCCTGCGGGATAGACGATATCAAAATTCTTCAGGCTGACATCGAGATAGACTTTGACACCTTCGGGCAGACCAAAGGGACAAACACCACCGACAGGATGACCTGTTGCAGCCAGAGTATCCTCAATGCTGAGCATATGCGCCTTGTGATGGAAGGTCTCCTTATATTTGTGATTGTCAATACGAGCAGTGCCGCAGACAACCAAGACAATTACACCTTCGGGCAAGGACAATGCCAGAGATTTGGCAATCTGACCCTCCTCCACACCAAGAGCCTCAGCAGCAAGGGCTACTGTCGCACTGGATTGTTCCAAAAACTGAATTTTGTAGGGCAGATTTCTTTCCGCAAAATATCTTTCTACTTCCTGACTTCCCATTTCACACCTCATTATATTCCATTATTTCAATCTTGCTACACCTGAATCAATGGCGGCCTGAGCAACTGCCTTGGAAACAGCGGGAGCAACACGTTTGTCAAAAGGACTGGGGATGATATAATCCGCATTCAGTTCCTCTTGAGTAATAATATCTGCAATCGCATTGGCTGCTGCGATCTTCATTTCCTCATTGATATCAGAGGCTCTAACATCCAAAGCACCGCGGAAGATGCCCGGGAAAGCAAGCACATTATTGATCTGATTGGGAAAATCGGAGCGGCCCGTGCCGATAACGGCAGCACCTGCTGCACGGGCTTCATCGGGATAAATCTCGGGCACAGGATTTGCCATTGCAAAAATAATAGGATCGGGATTCATAGACTGAACCATTTCGACAGTAACAGTATTGGGAGCGGATACGCCGAAGAAAACATCGGTGCCTTTGATAACTTCCGCCAAAGAGCCTGCTTTCTTTTCCTTATTGGTGATAGCAGCCATAAGCAGCTTTTCGCCATTGAGATTCTCTCTGCCTTCATAAATCGCACCTTTGGTATCACAAAGGATAATATCCTTGACACCTGCGGAAAGCAACAAGCGCGAAACAGCAATGCCTGCCGCACCGGCACCGTTGACAACAACTTTAAGATCCTGCATTTTTCTGCCGGTCAGGCGGCAGGCATTGATCATAGCTGCAACAGAGACAACCGCTGTACCATGCTGATCATCATGAAAAATCGGGATATCACAAACTTCCTTCAGGCGTCTTTCAATTTCAAAGCAGCGAGGGCCGGAAATATCCTCCAAATTGACACCGCCAAAGCTGCCTGCCAAAAGGCTGACTGTACGAACGATTTCATCGACATCATGAGTACGAATGCAAAGCGGGAAGGCATCAACATCACCGAAAGTTTTAAAAAGAGCGCATTTGCCTTCCATAACGGGCATTCCTGCCTCGGGACCGATATCTCCAAGGCCCAAAACTGCAGAGCCATCGGTGATAACAGCAACAAGATTGCTGCGGCGGGTATATTTGTAGCTCAAATCAGTATCCTTTGATATTTCAAGGCAAGGCTCTGCAACGCCGGGTGTATAGGCGATAGAAAGCTCCTCTGCATTGGTAACAGGGCAGCGGGTAACGACCTCGATCTTCCCTTGCCATTGTTCATGTGCTTTGATTGCTTCTTCTTTAATTCCCATTTTCAATTCTCCTAATGACTGTGATTGTGTTCAAAGATATTTGTCTGAACATTATATTGTTTCATTTCTTCCATATCATCAAAGGCGCGTTCAATGCCTTCAATAATCAAATCCTCATCGAGTCCTCCCTGCTGAGGTGCAGCAACATAGCCATTATCACCATAAAGGAAGATGGTGAGCGGTACTTTTGTCATAGCAAGCGAATCTGCGATCCTGCCTGTATCATCATAATAGAAATTGAAATCATAGCCGCAATCGTCAATGGCCTTTTTTGCAGTGTCAATTATTTCTTCGGCACCATCGACAATACTGATAAAAACAAATTGTACCTTGTCGCCATACTGAGTCTTGACCTTGTCAAATGCCTCCAGCTCTTTGACGCAGGGCTCGCACCAGGAGGTCCAAAGATTCAGCACCAAAGGAACCTCGGTATTATAATATTCAGCCAGAGAATGCGCCTTGCCATCTTCAAAATCAAACATTGTTATTTGAGGCATATAATAGACAAGCGTGCCGTTTTCCCTTGCTTCCTCAATACGTTTTTCTTCCAGCATATGAGTAACCAAGGTCAAAACAGCAATCAATGCAATAGCAGCAAAAAGAAGCCATTTTGCTTTCTTTGACATTTTCTTTGGCTGCTGCCCGTTTTCAAGATTTTTTAGCAAAGTGCGGCTGTCCAAAGGATATTGTTCCATAAATCTCCCTCTTTTTCAAAAATTCTTCAGCGAAATGCTTTTCTAAATATAATATACCATTTCGACATAAATTCCAAGTATTTTTCCCATATTTATACTGATATGCCGATTATTGCTGAGATGCCTTGCTGAGAGTAAGGCTGCCTGTGCATTCATCCCAGATGAGAGTACAATCAATGAAATCACGCCAAAAAGAAGTTCCGACATAAACAACACCGTCAACCACACTGCAATCAACAGCCTTTGTCAGCTTTTTCTCGGTTGCACAAGAGGCTTCAGGATCAAGAATTATTCTTTCCATACCATCGGAAATATATATCAAGCCCTCCTGCACAAACATTTCATAGCCAAGAGCACTGAGTGTCTCGCGCAGAGGCAGATAAGATGTGCCGAAATATGCAAACGGAGCATTGTTAAAGCTGCGGACAGCGTTATCACAGAGAACTTCCCTGCTGCCATAATCGAAAACCAAAGTGTTGCTGACCTTTTGCTGCAATTTCAAAATTTCTATGGCTTTTTCGGTCTGAGCATCATAATCTGAGATATGGATATTGGGGAAGATGCCGTTTTGTTCATGCACATCCTGCCAACCGACTGTGCGATATTTGGCAGTGGTAAAAGCCATTCCGGCGCCGGAGGGCAAGGAGAAAACATTCTGCATAACACCCTTGCCATAGGTTTGTGTACCGATAATTATACTGCGGCTGCAATCCTGCAGAGTTCCTGCGACAAGCTCCGAGGCGCTGGCGCTTGTTTCATTGACCAATGTAACAAGGGGAAGCTTGATCATATTGCTGAGGCTGCGGTCATAGGTGGAAAAAGCGTCTTTATACTCAAGAATGATGGCAGGATCTGCATCGCACAGAAGGCTGATAACATCAACCGCACCATTCATAGTGCCACCGGGACAAAAACGCAGATCGAGTATCATACCCTCTATCCCCTGCGCCATCATATCAAAATAGGCAAACATCAGCTCATCACCGGTCTGTTCGGTGAAATGCTCGATACGGACATAGCCGACATTATCCTCCCAAACCTCATAAAAAACAGACTGCAGAGTGAATTTCGCACGAACAAGAGTCAATGCCAATTCCTGCTCACCGCGCAGCAAAGTAATATTCACTTCAGTTCCCTCTTCGCCTGCAAAAGCAGCTGTAACCTCAATATCTGTCATATCGGCAATCTTGCGCCCGTCAACAGTTATAATTTTATCCCCTGCAAGCACGCCCGCTTTTTCTGCTGCCGCCCCTTTGACAAGGCTGCTGACATTCACAGAGCCGTCTTCAAGAAGATAGTATATACCGATACCGATTTTCTCACCTTCAAGACTTTCGATATATGTCTTATAGGATTCGGGGCTATAATAGCGTGCCCATTGATCGACCTCAGCAACAGCGGCCATCAGGCTTTCTACATCTTCGCAGTCATAGATGCTGCCATCAAGATCAAACAAGGAATAATATGAAACATAGAAAATTGCATTGAATAAATCATTCTGAACAATGCCCTCAACGGCACTTTCTTCTTTTATGGTTTCATCTGCTGCCAAAACAGGAACAACAGAGAAAAGCAGCATCAAAGATAAACAAAAAACCAAAAACAGTTTATTGAGTTTATTAAGCTTTTTCATTTTTTCATCCTTTCTTATTCAACGACTGAGGGACAAAGAGCTGCCAGCTTACATTCAGAACACTTAGGCTTTTGGGCATTGCAGACACGGCGTCCGTGCCATATCAGCCAATGATGCGCCTGTGCCCATTTTGCACGCGGGATAACTGAGCAAAGCTGCTGTTCAACAGAATCGGGGGTTTTACCATTGGCAAGCCCAAGCCTGTTTGACACTCTGAAAACATGAGTATCAACAGCCAAAGCAGGTTCGCCAAAGCCGACGGAAAGAACGACATTGGCAGTTTTTCTGCCGACACCGGGAAGCTTCATCAGCGCTTCTCTGTCGCGAGGGACCTCCCCGTTATATTCATCAAGCAGCATCTTGCAGCAGGCAGCAATATTCTGCGCCTTATTCTTATATAGACCGCAGGTTTTTATCTTCTGTTCCAATTCTGCGGCAGAAAGTTTGCTGAGAGACAGACAATCGGGATATTCCGCAAAAAGAGGGGCGGTTATCTTATTGACCTGATTGTCATTTGTCTGGGCAGAAAGAATGACCGCGATCAGCAATTGAAAAACACTGGCAAAATGCAATGCCGATTCGGTATCATGATATTCCTGCTCCAAAATATCCAATATCTTTTTCACTGACATATTCATACTCCGAAAATATTTTCTTTAGATAATTCGCAGAAAAAGGCCGAATTCCTGCCAAGATTATTATTTTGCATGTTTTCTGCCACAAACAAGCGATATTGCACCGGACAAGAAGCAAAGCTGCGGCATATATTGAAATATGCCTTGTTTGCAGGCAGCAGAATTAAGCTGCTAAACGGTCGGAGGCATAACAAAACCCCGCTTTCAAGCGGGGTTTGAAATATACAACATTTGATTAGAGGGATTCATAGCCGATAAGCATACCGCCTTTTTCAGCATAAAAACTGCAAAGACCGCCGCATTTATATATCTCGACCTGAACCTTAGAAAATTCCGCTGCGATAAGCTCCTTGAGCTTCAAGGCTGCACCCTCATTCAGACAATGTGCAATTCTGATCTTGCCGCCATTGCAGCCAAGGGATTTCAAACGGCGAACGATTGTTTCCAATGCCTTTTTCTCACCGCGGCATTTATCCAACTGCTCAAGATCTCCTCTGTCGCTGGCACGACCTACAACTCTGATACCCAAAAGGCCTGCTGCTTTGGCAACGATGGGGCTGACTCTGCCATTATTGGCGAGGTTTTTCATGGATTCGAGAACAAAAAGAAGACCTGTATGTTTGCGGTATTCATTGACTATATCACAAATTTCCTCATAGCTCTTGCCTGCGGCAATACTCTCGCGGATTTTTTCCATAACGAGCTTCATCTCAGGACCGGTCGAAAGAGAATTGATAACAAAGACTTTTCTGTCAGGATGTGCTTCCAGATAAGCATCTCTTGCGCTGCAGGCTGCATTATAGCTGCCGGAAAGAGTACCTGTGATGGTGATGGCAAAAACTCTGTCAGCATCACCGAATGCCTCAATCCATTCGCCTACACTTGGGCAGGAAGTTGAGGATTTGCCGGAATAGTGAAGCAAATCTTCTACCATTTGCGCAACATTAAGCTTGGCATCATCAACATATTCTTTTTCTGCAGTGATGATTTTCAAGGGAGTGGAAGCAAAATCCACACCTTCGAATTCCAACAAATCAGCAGAAGAATCGGCAACGATTTTGAAAGTCAAATCAGAATTTCCCATAGTTCACCCTACCATTATCTTAATAATACAATATCAACTGCCGCATTTCAAAAAGGGCAGAGCATATTCATGACCAAATTCCCGGAATAATAACAAAGCGTTTAGCAGGGCAATCCAAAAACACCCTACTAAACGCTTTTTACGCTTGAATAAAGCTTACATAGTTTCTACAGCATATACGCTGACTTGTCTCTTGCCTGCACCTTTTTTCTCAAACTTTACTTTACCATCGATAGTAGCAAAGAGAGTATCATCCTTACCGATACCAACATTGGTGCCGGGATGGAAATGAGTGCCGCGCTGACGGACCAAAATGCTGCCGGCGGTTACCAGCTGGCCGTCATGTCTTTTTAAGCCAAGACGTTTAGATTCACTATCGCGACCGTTACGCGAACTACCGCCTGCCTTTTTATGAGCCATTAAATCCCACCTCCTTATTTCGTGGAAGAATAATTAAGCATTGATTGCTTCGATCTGCAATTTGGTAAACGGCTGACGATGGCCGTTTTTCTTACGGATATTCTTTTTGGCCTTGTATTTGAATACGATGACCTTTTTAGCTTTACCGTTTTCGATTACCTTGCAAGTAACAATTGCACCCACGACATAAGGATTGCCGACAACAGTGTTGTCATCATTGACGATAGCAATGACCTTGTCGATGGTGATGGTCTGATCAGCTTCAACAGGCAAAAGTTCAACATTTACCATATCGCCGACTGCAACCTTATATTGCTTGCCACCGGTTTCCATAATAGCGTACATTATTGCACCTCCCCTACTTAATAGACTCGCCCGATAAAGGTGGTCGTTGCCGACACTTGCATACCCATTCAGTGCGGTGTAGCAATACACTCAAGGTATGATATCATATCACCCTTGGTTTGTCAATGAAAATTTCTCGATAGCAACTGAGCTTTCTGCACTGCAATTCATCTTTCGATCAGCTTTGCTTTGGCGAAGGTGCGATTGACCTCTGTTATCTCTGCCTCCACGGTCTCGCCCACTAAAGCGCCACCGTCAACAACGTTAATAACAAAACCGTTTATCCTGCCGATACCGTCATAAAAGCTTTCGCTGTGCAGCTCTTCAATCTTGATATAAAGGCGTTCGCCGACATAAACAGGAGCAGAATGGTTTTCATCAATTTCCTCATAAGAAGCACGAACAACATAATCATTGAAGGCTCTGGTATTATTTCCGCGTATGACTATCTTCTTATTCAGCTTCTTTTCAAGATTATTCAGATTGCTGCCCATATGACCGATCAAATAGGCTGCTGCAGCAGAATGAGCCTCGACAAAAAGACAGGGGGCCTCTGTTTCCAATGCAAGCTCCTGCAATTCTCTTTTGATCTGCAGAGCAACGATTTCCTCACTGATAACTCTGCCTTTGCCATGGCAGCACGGACAATCCTTTTCCAGAATATGCGTCAGCTCCTGACCGCTTTTCTTTCTTGTGATTTCTACCAGACCGAGCTGAGTCATACCAAGCACAGAGGATTTGGTCTTATCCTTCTTCATCTCAGCTTCCAATGCCTGCAGCAGACGTTCGCGATGCTCAGGGAAATCCATATCGATGAAATCGACAATTACGATGCCGCCGATATTGCGAAGACGCAGCTGACGCACAATTTCGGCAACCGCTTCGAGATTGGTATGCAAAACTGTATCGGAAAGTGTGAAATCACCGACATATTTGCCCGTATTGACATCGATGGCAGTAAGAGCCTCCATCTGGTCAATAATGATATAACCGCCGCTGTCAAGCCATACCTTGCGATTGAGTGCCTTATTCAGCTGCTGCGGGATATCAAGAGTTGTCATAATGTCATCAACCTGGCGGACATGAACCTTATCCTTGAATGATGGCTCTATTCCTTCTATCACATCAAGTATCTTTTCTCTGTCCTCGTGCATATCAATGAGAATGGCATCAACCTCATCGATACCGGTATCACGGATAATACGCTGAAGAAGATCAATATCCTGATGAATGAGAGAAGGCGCTTTGGAGGCGGCCGCTCTGCCTAAAATTCTTTTCCAAAGACGCAGAAGATATTTCAGCTCGGCTGCAAGAACTTCCTTTTCTGCACCATAGGCAACGGTACGGACAATAACACCGACACCTGGAGGCAAAAGCTCTGCCATTATCTTCTTCAGTCTTGTTCTTTCCTTTTCGTCTTCAATGCGGCGGGAAACAGCAATATATTGCGAAGTGGGCATCAAAACAAGATATCGCCCGGGAAGTGTGGGATGCGTGGTAACCCTTGCACCCTTGGTGCCGACAGGTTCCTTGAAAACCTGCACCAGAATTTCCTGACCTTTTTTCAAGACTTCGCTAATCGAAGTTTTGGGGACAGGAATGCTCTCGCCCGCTTCATTGAAGGCCT
>JAFSIU010000013.1 GCA_017439615.1 Bacillota bacterium | reverse complement strand
CGGAAGAATACTCCCGTCTTTTCCTTGCTATTGATTACAAGCTTGCAGCGGTGATCTGTATTGAAGATCCTTTGCGGGAAGAAGCGGCAGATGTCATTCAGGCATTGAAGGCTGTGGGCTTTGAAAAGGTTGTCATGATGACAGGGGATAATAAATACGCAGCAGAAGCGATTGCTGCTCAGGTCGGTGTGGATGAATTCTACTATGAGGTGCTCCCTGAGGATAAAGCAAATTATATTTTAAGGGAAACGGAAAAAGGGAATAAAGTTATTATGATCGGCGATGGCATCAATGATTCTCCGGCACTGTCGGCGGCAGATGCAGGCATTGCCATCAGTGATGGTGCGGAACTTGCAAGAGAAATTGCAGATATTACGATTGCAGCGGATGACCTGTATGAGATCGTAAAACTGAAGGTGTTGAGTGATCTCCTGATGAAGCGTATTCAGCGGAATTACAACCTGATTGTAGGGATCAATGCCAGTCTGATTGTTTTAGGTGTTGCGGGTGTTCTGATGCCTACAACTTCTGCACTGTTCCATAATGCGTCAACATTGGCAATCAGCTTAAAAGGTATGAGTAATTTACTCGTTGAATCATAATAGAACGAATATAAAGACGGTGGAAAAACTATTACTTTACAAGAGATTGAGGGTTCGGATTTATTCGTTTTAAGTGCATACAGAAAGGCGAGACCATAAAAAGGTGCCTCCTCACAAGAAAACATGAACCCATGAAATGCTGATTTTTACGGCTATTTTGTCAGGCTCCCTTGACAACCTAAGTCAAAGGGTGCCTGCGGAAGCCTTCCGCATATCCGCCCAAAATCAGCTATTTCAGATATTCTATGTTTTCCTATGAGGAAGCACCTAATGATGGCTTCGCCTTTTTCTTTTAATCTTTTTGTTTTACAACAGTAGAAATCAGGATTCCTCCCATTACCAGAACGGCACCAAGGACGCCTGTAAAACCGAAAGTTTCTTTCAAAATGAGCCAACCGAGGATGGCAGCGGCCACGGGGCTTAAGGCACAAAATAGACCTGCCCGTTCTGCGGTGGTATAGCTTTGGGCAACGGGCTGCAGAGTGAAGCCAAAGCCGCTGCAGACGAATGCAAGGGAAAGGATGCATCCCCATTCTGTTGTGCCAACGGACAGACGGGGCGTTTCCAGAAGAAATGCAGCGATGAGGGCGAAAATACCCATGAAGCCGACCTGTAGGATACCAAGAAGGAAGGAATCATCCTGTCTGGAAAGACGGTCGGTTAGGATAATGGTAACAGCATACAGCATAGCTGCCAGTTGCCGAAGCTATTTCCCCTGCGGCAAAGAAATTCGCTGCATTTGCCATGAAAGACTTTAACTTGAAAATATGAAATTAAAAAAGAGAAACTCATATGAGTTTCTCTTTATTGCTATGAGGTCAAGGGCATCATGCCCTTGCAGGGGTGAAAGTGGCCGCCAGCGTTTTGCGCTGGTCGGTTATGCACTGCAAAGCAGTGCGACAGGACAGAGTCCCCAAGGTCTTATAATGTTTCGAACTCATCCAGCAGTTCTTTGAACAGCTGCATTGCATTTTCAATGGGTTCGGAAGCGGACATATCCACCCCTGCGCCCTTCAGCAGATCGATGGAATATTCGCTGTCGCCTTTGGACAGGAAATCCAGATATGCGTCGATAGCAGGCTGACCTTCGTTCAGAATTTTTCTGGAGAGGGCGATGGCCGCGCTGTAGCCTGTTGCATACTGATATACATAGAAGGCATTGTAGAAATGAGGGATCCTTGCCCATTCAATATCGATTTCAGGGTCGATGAT
>JAFSIU010000078.1 GCA_017439615.1 Bacillota bacterium | reverse complement strand
GTAACAGCCAGACTTGTCGGCTTCAGACGCGCGCCATCGCAGGTGGGACATTCCTTATGCGTCATCAGCTTTTCTATCTCCTCCTTGATAGCAGGAGAATCTGTGCTGTGATAACGTCTGTTAAGATTATTGATAAGTCCCTCCCAGCGATGATTCCAGATTTGCTCGCCTTGTGTGGAGGAAGAAAAGGGAACATCAAATCTTTCATTTCCGCAGCCATAAAAAATTTCATCCAAGGCCTGACGAGGCAAATCCTTGATAGGCACATGCATGGAATAGCCATGAGCCTTAAAAACTGCCTCGATATGGCGCAGATACCAGCCGGGGACATGCTCGCTCCAGCGCATGAGTCCTCCCTCGGCGACGGATTTTTCGGCATCGGCGATGATGAGGTTTTCGTCAATATACATCGAAAAGCCCAAGCCGGTGCAGTCGGGACATGCACCGAAGGGATTATTGAAGGAAAAGGAACGGGGAGTTATTTCCTCGATGCTGATGCCGCAATCAGGGCAGGCAAAATTCTGAGAGAAAAGCTCCTCCTTCTCCCCTTCCTCTCCGGGAACAGTCATAACCAAAAGCATAAGACCCTCGCCATATTGCAGGGCTGTTTCAATAGATTCATAAAGACGGCTGTCCATAGTCTCCTTGATGATGAGGCGGTCAACCACCAGCTCGATATTATGCTTTTGCTGCTTATTAAGCGTGATTTCCTCTTCCAAAAGACGCAGCTCACCATCCACACGCACACGCACGAAGCCATCCTGCTTCAAATCGGCGAAAAGGGTTTTATATTCACCCTTGCGGCCGCGGACAATGGGCGCCATTATCTGGATACGGCTGCCTAAAGGCAAAGCGGAAATGATGTCGGCGATTTGGTCGACAGATTGCTTTTCGATCTTTCTGCCGCATTGCGGACAATGAGGCTCACCGATACGTGCATATAAAAGACGCAGATAGTCATGGATCTCCGTCACAGTGCCGACTGTGGAGCGTGGATTTTTGGAGGTTGTTTTTTGGTCGATAGAGATAGCAGGAGAAAGACCTTCGATATAATCCACGGCAGGCTTTTCCATTTGACCCAAAAATTGACGGGCATAGGAGGAAAGCGATTCCATATAGCGCCTTTGTCCCTCGGCATAAATGGTATCAAAGGCAAGGGAGCTTTTGCCGCTGCCCGAAAGACCTGTGATCACCACCAGCTTGTCGCGTGGTATCTCTACATCTATATTCTTCAGATTATGCTCATGCGCACCGCGCACGATGATTTTATCAATTGCCATTTTTACCTCTTAAAACAAAACTATTTCATAAAGCTCATCAAATTAAGACCGGTTATTTCATCAGCCTGCCTTTCGACTTCGCCGTCGAGCACACTGATAATCATCTCGCAGGTAGCGCTGATATAGCCAAAATTCAGATGACCGCCGAAAGCATTGCCCTCAGCATCTGCTGCAGCTATATGTATATGGGGATAGAATTCCCCATTCATTGTTGTTATATTTCCATTCAGCGAAAGCAGCTCATAATCACCCTCAAAATCATTGACAAGATATCTCTTTTCTCCGGCGCAGCGGGTACCGACGCTGAAGCGTCCCAAAGCACCGATGGCGCTGACTGCGGCAAGGCGGATATTCTCCGCTTTTGCTACCTCTGCCAGTTGTTCCAGAATTTCTTCATCCTTATCAATACGCACAAAAAGTTTTTCTCCAAAACGTCTGTATTCCATAATCATTTCTCCTTCTGTAATTATTTATGGCTTATGGCACGCAGCTCCATGATAGCATCACGCAGTTCTGCCGCACGCTCGAATTCCAGGCGGCTTGATGCCTGACGCATTTCTTTTTCCAGCATATGGATGAGTTTTTCTCTTTCCTTTTTGGTCATTTTTTCGGGCGGCTTGCCCTCGGACTTGTTTTCAAGCGGAATAACTGTTGCCAAGGCATCACGCACATTCTTTCGCACCGATTGCGGAATGATGCCGTGCTCTTCATTATATCTTTGCTGCATTTCGCGGCGGCGATTGGTTTCCTTCACCGCCAAGGCAAGAGAATCCGTCATATTATCTGCATAGATGACCACTCTGCCATCTACATTACGTGCGGCACGGCCGATGGTCTGGATCAAAGAACGATAGGAGCGCAAAAAACCTTCTTTATCGCCGTCTAAGATAGCGACAAGCGTTACCTCCGGCAAATCCAAGCCCTCACGCAGCAGATTGATGCCGACCAAAACTTCAAATTCGCCGAGTCGCAGCTCGCGGACAATTTCCATACGCTCCAAGGTTTTAACCTCGGAATGCAAATATTTCACCTTCACTCCCGATTTACGCAGAAAATCTGTCAAATCTTCTGCCATGCGCTTGGTGAGCGTGGTGATGAGCACCCTGCCGTTTTTGGCAGTTTCCTTCTTTATCTGTTCAAGCAGATTATCTATCTGTCCTTTGATGGGCAGAATCTCAATCGGCGGATCCAAAAGACCTGTAGGTCTGACCACCTGCTCAATGAATTCCTCGCAGTGCTCCTCTTCATAGGGGCCGGGGGTGGCGGAAACATAAATCTGCTGACCGGTTTTTTCCTCGAATTCAGGAAAGCGCAAAGGGCGGTTATCCAAGGCAGAGGGCAGACGGAAGCCATATTCGATCAATGATTGTTTTCTGGAGCGGTCGCCCTCATACATACCGCGCACCTGCGGCAGGGTAACATGCGACTCGTCAACAAAGAGTACATAGTCCTCGGGAAAGAAGTCGAGCAGACAAAATGGAGGCTCTCCTTGCTTTCTGCCTGTCAAATAGCGGCTGTAATTCTCAATACCCGTACAATAGCCGAGCTCCTCCAGCATTTCCAAATCGAAATTAGTGCGCTGCTCCAGACGCTGTGCCTCCAGCAGTTTGTCCTGCGAGCGCAGCTCCTGCAAACGCTCCTGCAGCTCTTCGCGGATCTGAGCTATCGCCTTTTTCATTTTTTCCTCACCGGTGACATAGTGACTGGCGGGGAAAATCATGGCATGCTTCATGCTGCCTGTTATTTCGCCTGTGAGAGTGTCGATCTCGCAAAGACGGTCAATAGTATCATCGAACATTTCCACACGCACCGCCTTGCTATCGCTGCCGGCGGGGAAAATATCGATGACCTCACCCTTGGCACGGAAGGAGCCGCGATGAAAATCGATCTCATTGCGAACATATTGCATACCGATCAGCTTTTGGAAAAGCGCTTTGCGGTCAATCTGCATACCGGGGCGCAGGGAGACTGCCATTT
>JAFSIU010000012.1 GCA_017439615.1 Bacillota bacterium | reverse complement strand
TGCCACGTCTTAATACTCTGCTTTTCTTTTATTATGTTAAGACTTTTTTGCATAATGAATCAGCTTTGATCCAAGGTATAATTATCGGGTAACATAAACACTATGTATCAAATTTTAAGAAGTTTGAATTTGCGGAGGAAACTGGGATTGAAAAAATTTGTTGTAACAGTCTTATTAATAATGTTTTCTTTTGGTGTTGTTGCCTGCGAACATACAGAAAGCACTGAAAAGCCAAATCAAAGCGAAGCTGCGCAAGAAATCGTTGATGTCAAGGATGAAAAGAACGATGCAAAGCAAGATGTTGACTTAAAGGAAGAATATAAAACTGTTTCCTATGTGCTTGCTTCCGGTCTGAATCATTCCGTCGGCTTAAATTCTGATGGTACTGTTATTTCTGTGGGAGATTATTCAATGGGTGCTCGTTCTCTTTCCGGCTGGAAAGATGTTGCAGCAGTTGCTGCAGGCTTTGAGCATACTGTTTGCCTTAAAACAAACGGTACTGTTATGGCAACAGGCGATATTACTTTCGGCGCCTGCAGGGTTTATGATTGGCAAAATATAATTGCTGTTTCCGGCGGCAAAAGTCACACTCTTGGTCTGACTGCGGACGGTGTTGTTGTTTCGACGCCGGTCGGTCATTACGGAAATTACGGTCAGGGTGATGTAGACGGCTGGAATGACTGTATTGCAATTGCTGCAGGCGAGAATCATTCTGTTGCCGTAAAAAGTGATGGCAGCGTCATCGCAACAGGTGCGGATTATTATCATCAGTGCAAAGTAGGTGAATGGCAGAATATTATCTCAGTCGCTGCCGGCAACAATCATACTCTTGGCTTGAAAGAAGATGGCAGTGTGGTGGCTGTCGGCGATAATGATGCAGGTCAATGTAATGTTGCAGAATGGGAAAATGCTGTGTTTGTGGCTGCCGGCAATTATCATTCGGTGGCTTTGCTTGCAGATGGCAGCGTTGCGGCCACAGGTGATAACTCATACGGTCAATGCAATGTTGAAGATTGGCAAGACATTGTGAGCATCACAGCAGGCTGCTATAATACCATTGGCTTGAAATCTGATGGCACTGTCGTAGCTGTTGGCGATAATGATAACGGTGAATGTGATCTGGATATGTGGAGCAGCATCATGCTTCCGCAAGAATAAGTGTAAGAAAAATAAATGCTGTGCCAAGCGATTGGACACAGCATTTGCTTTTCTTAGCTTTCCCTTGCAAAACTACTGATATTACAATATAATATGAATGTTCTGTGTTTTCAGACAAATTGTTTATTCAGGAGGTTGTTATGCAGCAAGAGGCCGAAAAAATAAGTATAAGCGGATATAGCTTTGAGGAAAGCGGCTCAAACGGATCCTTATTGGACGAGGTTGCATATATCAGCTTTTTATCAACCTGTATGGAGCAGAATATGGAGCATGCCCGCCATGTCGAAAATGAGAGAATAACCTTTCTTTCTCTTTATCTGGTCGGTGTGGGGCTGTTGCTGGCTATTATTTTTGACATCGTTTTCAGTACAATGACCCAGCATCTGCCCATAGCTTTGTTTATGGCGATAGCTTTACTTGCCTTGAATTTTATCAGCATACGCTTGCTCAAGCGTTGGAACAATGTTTTCAAAGGACATAACGATACAGCAAAACGCCTTTGCAGCATTATTGATAGTTCTTTTGAGAAAATAGATGCACAAAGCTTATATGAAATTCATAAGAATAATGTCAGCAATGAAAATTTCTATTATTATTTCAATAATCGGCTGGCTAAAAAACAGAAAGCAGCCAAAAAGCCTTTGCTTGAAAAACTTAAATATGTTTCCACAAATGATTGGTTTTTGGCTTTTATGTATGTTGTAACGGTGATTGAAATTGCAATTTTGGGCATGGTTATCTTTGCAGTGATTTAATTTAGGAGAAAGGTTTATGTATAAGCTTCTTGCTTTGGATATGGATGGCACCTTGCTGATGCCCGATCTGAGTATACCTGATGCTGTCCGAAAACGAATAACAGAATTGCAGTCGGCAGGTGTTATCGTAACACTTGCAACAGGACGTATGTTTGCTACTGCTGCGCGCTATGCGCGTGATTTGGGCATCACTGCTCCTATTATATGTTATAATGGAGCAATGTTGCGCAAGGCTGATGATGCGGAGCCGGTTTTTTGTCAGCCTTTTGATATTAAAATACAGCAGCAGGTGATAGATTTCTGTATGGATCGTGGTTGGTATGTGCAGCTTTATAACAATGACAGAATCATTGTTTCGCGGCTTACGCACAATCTTTCCTCTGATCCTGACAGTCATGGCAATATTTGCATCGCGCTTGGCGATCTTCGTCAAAGAGAATTATTGCCTTCGCCTAAAATTATGACCAGGGCGCGCGAATCAGAAATCAAAGACCGCACTGCGATTCTGCAGGAGCATTTCGGCGACAGGCTTTTTATCACTCAATCTAATTCACGACTTGCCGAGATGATGATGAAGGGTGTATGCAAATCGGCAGCCTTGCAGAGTTTGTGCAGCATTTACGGCATAAAACAGGAAGAAGTAGTTGTCTGCGGGGACAGCGGAAATGATCTGGATATGGTCCGTTGGGCAGGCAAAGGCTGTGCTATGGCAAACGGAATGCCGCACCTGAAGGATAATGCGGATTATGTCTGCACAGAAAGCAACAGCTTTGGTGTTTTGGAAGTTATGAACAAGTTTTTTTAGTGCGGCAATTCTGAGGCAGAAAACTTTTGTTAAAGAAAAGCGTCTTGAAATTTTGTATAATTTGAGGGCGCTTTTGGTTTTTCGTTGATATATATTGGCTTATGCCGATTAATTAATACTCAATTAATCATCTTGCTGCAGAATATCGTTTATTCTATATTATGGAGGCAAAAATGGGCTTTGTATCTTTACAGAATGTCGGCAAACGCTATCAGATGGGTGAAGTCACCATCAATGCGGCAAATGACATAAATTTTGAAATTGAAAAGGGCGAATTTGCTATCATTGTCGGTCCCTCCGGCAGCGGCAAAACAACTGTTCTGAATATTCTTGGCGGAATGGATACCTGTGATGAGGGCAAAATCTTTGTTGATGGGCAGCTTATCAGCGGATATTCTTCCAAGCAGCTTGTTGATTATCGCCGTTTTGATATCGGTTTTGTTTTTCAGTTCTATAATCTTATTCCCAATTTGACAGCCCGCGAAAATGTTGAGCTCGCAGCGCAAATATCCCGTGATGCTATCCCCGCACCCGAGATCCTGCAGGCAGTGGGACTTGGCGAGAGATTGAGCAATTTTCCTGCGCAGCTTTCAGGCGGCGAGCAGCAGCGTGTAGCAATTGCCCGTGCGCTTGCCAAACGCCCCAAGCTGCTGCTTTGCGATGAACCAACAGGTGCCTTGGATTATCATACCGGCAAGCTTATTCTGAAGCTTTTGCAGGATTTTTGCCGCCGGAACGGTATGACAGTCATTGTAGTCACTCATAACACAGCCATAACTCCTATGGCCGACAGAGTGATCAGACTTAAAAACAGCCATGTGGACGAGATCATTGTAAATTCCTCTCCTGTACCTGTTGAGAATATTGAATGGTGAAGAAATGAGCAAAAAAGCACTTATGTCAACCACGCTGAGAGAGGTAAGACAGCGGCTTTCTCGCTTCTTTTCCATTCTGGCAATTATTGCGATCGGTGTCGGCTTGTTTGCAGGTGTCAAGGCAACCTGCTATGATATGAAGCTTTCCGCCGATACATATTATGATGAACAGAATCTGATGCATTTCAGGCTGCTTTCTACCTTTGGCTTTGATGAAAAGGATATGGCAGCTCTTTCTGATGTGCAGGACATAAAGGTTTTCCCTGCTTATTATGCCGATCTTATTATGCATGACGGCGGCAAGGATGAAGTTGTCCGAGTCTATTCATTTAATGATGAGTATATGCTGAATGATGTAATTCTTCTTGAAGGAAGAAAGCCGCAAGCAGCCGATGAGTGTATGATAGACGGTCGCAGCTATGCAGGTGAAGCAGAAATAGGCGACACTATCAGCCTTTATTCTGTCTCTGACCAGGAAACTGAAGATGTGCTTGCTGTTACGGAGTTCAAAATTGTCGGTAAATATATGTCGCCGCTTTATGTTTCCGCTTTGGAAAGAGGCAGCACCAATATAGGTGACGGCAGTATTTCTTCATCAGTTTATATATTGGATGAAGCTTTTGCCTATGAATACTATACTTGCGCTTATGTAATAGCTGATGATATGGTGTCTTTGTTGGCTTATACCGAAGAATATGATGCGGCGGAAGATGATGCAGAACTTCGTCTTGAACAAATTGCCGAGGTTCGTGAGCAGGGACGCTATGATGAAATACAGGCAGATGCAAAGGCAGAGCTTGATGATGCCAAGGCGGAGCTGGCAGATGAGAAAGCAAAAGCTCAGGCAGAGCTTGATGATGCCAAAGCAGAGCTTGATGACGCAGAACAAAAATTAAAAGACGGAGCACAAGAGCTTGCCGATGGCGAGGCAGAGCTTGCCGATGCCAAAAAGGAGCTCGATGACGCAAAAGCTGAGATAGAGGACGGCAGAAAGCAG
>JAFSIU010000077.1 GCA_017439615.1 Bacillota bacterium | reverse complement strand
ATCTGCCTGCGGTAACCGATGCCTGCGATGGTGAATTGGCTGTCGGCAGCACTGTTCCCGTCCGTCAGTGCGGCGATCTGAATGTGGAGGTAGTCCGCAATAACAATTGTGCTGCTTGCCAGGATGCTGCGACCACCGTTCTTCTTTCTGTTCCTTTTGCGCTTCTGCAATGTGAAGGCTGCTCTCAGGTGGCTTCCTTCCGCGGAATCGTTACCGATGTCAAAACCTTTGCTTTGCAGGGTGCTGCATATTCCAATTTCGAGCTGCTCGGTTCCGAGATACAGTCACTGACTGCTGTTGTTACCGAGCTTGATACAGAGGGTGAAACTGCCCGCATCACCATCAGTATGCTGGTCAAGGTCTATGTTGCACAAACTGTTGCCAAGGAAGTCTATCTGCCCTATGCAGGAGATGTTGCCGTTTCCACCTGCAGCAATGGCTGCCTGAACAATTTGCAGGTCGCAGCGAACAATGTTACCCGCACCGGCATCAGCTAAATTCCTGTATACCTTAAAACTATGACTACCATTGCTATGCAAAAGAGCCTCTCTTTTTAAAAGAGAGGCTCTTAATTTATGTTTGTGTAATAAATTGGGAATTAATAAAGCAGGAATTTGCTCATTTTTTCTGTTACTTCGCTCATGAATTGGTCATATTCATAGTTTTCGAGCATATTATCAGTAATATGCTTCAGGGTGATAGCCATTTGTGTGATATCGCTCTGATCGGAATTAAAGCGGCGGATGATGCCGCGATACTGATTCTGGGCGAGCGTGATGAAATTGACGTTTTTCAGCTCGAAAATACTGTCAATGTCATTGAGTGTGCGGATGAGCTTTTTGCTGTTGACATTGGCAAAATCCTTCAGCACTTTGGCAGCCAGCTCCTGAGCTTTTTTATCCTCCAGCAATTTGCAAAGCTCGGTTTTCAGATAAGGATTTCGGATATCGGTGATGATTTCCAAGCCCAGCTCGATGAAATTATGACTTTTCCACAGCCAATATTCCTCATCAAGCTTGGTTGCTTTGCCGACCTCTTCGGCAAATTCGGCTCCTTTTTGGAAGCACCAGCCTTTTTCGCCGCCTTCCCAGAATTCGTCGGAATAATAATCCGCACCGCCTTCGGTTGCACCATGCAGAAAAACTCCGCGGCCAAGATCGATCGCTTCGGGATATTTTTCCACACAAAAGTCATAGAGCTTTTTGCCGATGAGATGGGCTTCGTTTCTTTCCATACCGCAGGCAGCAGCGATATCGGGGAAGATGCCGCCGATAGCGAGCAGGGGAGTGGGGGTATAGAATTGTTGATTGATGTAAAAATGTGTTATCGGAAACATAAGAACTCCTTGAATTTTTATAATTTTGATATTATACTGATATAATTATTATAATATACTTTTTTTGAAAAAGGAATAGGAGAATTCAAATTGAGAGAAACACCTGTTAAGAAACATTTTTTAAATCTGGCAATGATGACTTTCGGCTCTGTTGTTGTCTCGGCTGCAGTATGTATGTTTTATAGCCCCAACAATCTGCTTTCAGGCGGCATCTGGGGTCTTGCAATGCTTTCCAATCATTTGTGGCCTGCGGTTGCGACCGGTATTTTTATCTTTCTTTATAATGTGCCGCTGATGATATGGGGCGCTTATGAGCTGGAACTGCGTTTTGTTGTTTATTCCATATATACTATTATTATACAGAGCTCGCTGATGCTTTTTATGCCTGATATCATGCCGCAATATAACAGCGATCCTTTACTCGCCTGCATTTTTGGTGGTGTTCTGGTCGGCTTTGGCGCCGGCTGGATCATTCGCTATCATGGCTCGGGCGGCGGTTTGGATATTGTCGGGCTCATCCTGAAAAAGAAGATCGATGTTTCTGTCGGCAATGTCATTCTTGCCTTCAATGCTGTCATCGTTTCCTGCGCGGCCTTTATTTTTGGCTTTGAAGAGGCTATGTATACCATGGTCAGCTTATTCATCACATCTGTGGTCTTCAACAAGGTCATTCAGGGCTCCAAGCCCAAGCGCAGTGTTATGATAATCACCGAAAAGGGTCCCGAGATCAGCGAGATCATTATGCAGAAGATGGGCCGCGGTGTAACTATATGGAAGGCAGAGGGTGCATACAGCCATCATGCCAAGGATGTGCTGATCTGTGTTATCAGCCGATATGAAGTCCCACGCATCAAGGAATTGATACAAAATGCAGATGCGCAGGCATTTGTTTCGATTTCAGAAGCAACAGAGATCATGGGATCCTTCAAAAATATCTCTATGCGTCAATCAATGATCAATCATGACAAGCAGGCAAAGGAATTGAAATAATTTGCCGCTGTGCTTGAATTCACTGTCGTAATATGTTATCATTTTAACATAAATATTTAGGAGGTCTTATCATGAAAGAAAAAGTTATTTCTGCTGTTTCTTATCTTTGGATCCTGTTCTTCCTGCCTTTGATTCTCATTCCCAATTCTTCTTTTGGTCGTTTCCATGCCAATCAGGCTTTTATCAATCTGCTTTTTGCTGTTGCAGCTGCTATCGTTGATCTGGTTCTGGGCTGGATCCCCATCATCGGCACTTTGATTTCCATGATTCTGGGTTTGGTCGGTGCTATTCTTGTTATCTGGGGTATTGCAACTGCTCTTACCGGTCAGCAAAAGCCCTATCCCTTCATCGGCGGCTTCAAATTCATCAAATAGTTTTTGTTTATATCAAGTGGTTTGATATAGTTGATGCTTCCTTTAGGAAGATTCCTGAACACTATATTAAAAGCTAAGAAGGCAAGATATAATCAGTGTTGTTAAAAAAATTTATTCAAATATAAAAGCCGCCTTTATGGGCGGCTTTTATATTTGTGTTATTTCATTCTTAAGATTTCTTTTGCTTCAGCTTCAGTTAATTCGCATTTTTTAAAGTCTTTGTAATACTTCATTGTTTCTTCAACAATGTCAAATTTGGTTTGTTCGGGATAGAGAGTGTCAAGCATCCATAATGCCTGCAAGGGTGTGTCGCCGCAGAGTCTGCCCCATGCAAAGCAGCCATAGGGAATGATATAGACTCTGTTCTCCTTGACAGCCTTGATGTCAGCCCAGAGCTTATCTTTCATAAGAGCTTCATAAACCTCAGGAGCCTTTGCGCCATCAATAACAATGATATCAGGATTGGTGGCAAGGATCTCTTCAGCGGTTACATCCTTAAGTCCCATGCCTTTTCCCAAAGGAGCGGTCGCCAGCTTGCCGCCGCCCATATTGATCCATTCTTCCATAATAACGCCGCCGCCGCAGGTGGAGAAGAGATTGTCGGGGTTATTGCCGAACAGATAATGTATAACGGGCTTTTGGTCTTCGGGGGTGTTTTTGGTGATTTCATTGCAGACTTCTGTTACCCAGTCAACATATTCACAGAATGCAATAGCATTCTTTTCATATTCACCGCCAAGAGCTTTGCCCATAATGGTTGTAGACTGCTTAAAGGTATCATAGCTGTTATACATCAGATTGATAGCATTAACACCTACGGCAGTCAGTTCTTCATATTTGCTCTGGCTGGAAACAATGACCATATCAGCATTAACCTTCAAAAGCTCTTCAGCAGTTGATTTGGAGTAGTCGGGAAGGGTGGCAATATCAGGGAAGACTTTTTGACTCCATTTTGACGATGCACAGGCAGAATGTGCGGAAACCAACAGCTCAGCAGCTCCTATGTTATAAAGATTGTCGGTTGCTGCAGACCATGTATCAATAATGCTGTCGATTTCTGCGGGCAATGTAACAACATTACCTGCCATATCGGTGATGGTTTGTGTTGCATTTTCATCGCTTTGTACTTCCGAGCAGGCAACAAGGCAAATGCTAAGCATCAGAATGATTGCAATAGAGATTAGTTTTTTCATTGGATTACCTCCTTAATAATACCTTACAAATTATTATTTTTTTCTTCATGACAATACAGAGCTGCGACAGGGTTGTTATTAAGCAGTCTATCCTTTGCAACCAAAACAGAGCATGGTGCATCGGAATATTTGAGGAAAAGGCTATCATGTCCAACACATAATCCAACAAGAATATTAAATTCGGTTTTTTCTTTGTTGAGCATAATTGCCTGACCGATAGGATCACAAATAGCGCGGTTTTTACGAGGAATATCCTGCTTGGGAGTATTTGGAGGGATTTGCGCGGCAGTAGGTGCTTCATATGATTCGCATAATTCATCGGGGGCAAAGCCTCCCACTTTGCAGCCTGCTGCAACAACGATAAAACCATTTTGCCTCAAAATTTCATTTGCAAGTCTTCCTTCTCGGAGCATACCGCTGCAATAGGCCAAACCAATTTTGGTGAAGCCGTTATACTTGCAGAATTCCATGATTTCCTTTATTCTTGTCCAACGACCGAAAGAACCTCGCATAGACTTTAAAGAATTGGCATAAAAGGATTGTATTTCTTCCGTATGGTATGCCTGTTTGATTTCTTCAAAAATCTCTTTATCCAGCATTGGGCATGCAGGGTTGAGACTTTCTTTGTTGCGTGTCTGGCATTCCTGATTCTGGCATTCAGCGCAATTAAACATAATCATCAAAACTCCTTTCTCTCATAATATACAGTTTGCAAATCGATTTGCCATATGTGATTTACAAAACGCCTGTACTACTATATAGTGTAGCAAGCTAACTAATTTAAGTCAAATGCGGAAAACAAATGGGGAAGATGATAAATTGTTATGATGTCAGCAAGAGCTATGATAAAAACAGATGCAAAACGAAAATTAAAAACAGCAGATGCATTTTGCAAAATGCATCTGCTGTATAGTTTATTTATGTTTCAGGTAATCAAGGAATCGCTTTACCGTAGGTGAAGCATTTTTCTGGCTGCGCAAGGCAAGCCCGATGTCCCGGTGTGCCAGCATATCCAGTTCTTTGATTTCTATATCATAAGGGCTACGGTCCAAAAGCATTTGTGGTAATATGCTTATTCCTAAACCATTTTCAGCCATAGATAGTATTATAGATTCGTCATATGTGGTGAGCTTGATTTTCGGGTGTATATTCAGGCGATTGAAAAATTCGGTTATTTCCAGTTCCCCTTCCTTTTCCAAGAGTATAAAAGTTTCATCAGCAAGTGCTGTCGGAGGAAATTTTTCACAATCGGCAAGAGGATGATTTTTGGGTAAAACCACTTTCAGTTCATCTCTTTGTATAAAAATGGTCTCAAATTCACTTTTTGTGGGCAGCTTTAAGAAACCGCAGTCTATTCTGCCTGTTGCTATTCCTTCTTCAATCTCTGTATATTCACTGATAATGAGTTCATAATCAATGGCAGGATAGTCCTGACGAAATGCCTTGAGGATATGCGGTACTAATTTTGCCGCTGCGCTCGGGAAACATCCGATACGAATCAAGCCGGTTTGCAATCCGTTCAATTCGTCTGTATGAATACGCAGTTTCTCATATTCATTGCATATGGCCTCTGCATATGGCAATAGTTTTGCTCCGTAATCTGTTAGCCTTAATCCGCCTTTGTTGCGTTCAAACAGGATTAATCCCCACTCTTTTTCCAAGTCATTTATCATGCGGCTTATGCCGGATTGAGAATAATTCAATATTTCGGCTGCACGAGTGAAGCTGTTATGCTTGACAGTCATTACAAATGCCATATATTTTTGCAGGTTCTTGTCCATTTTAGCCTCCGTAGCTGCTTATATTTGGAATTTGCATTATGTAAGTGCTTGCTATCTGTTTTTGGTATGTTATCATTATATTATAATATGAGAGTAAGGTCAATAAAAAGCGGGAGGAACATAAGAAAATATGTTTCAGGCAAAGAAAAAAGCAGCATCTCTGATGCTGCTTTTGGTATGTTTATTCAGGTTTATTCATAAAGGGTGGTGGAGAGATATTTCAGACCGGAGTCGCTGATGAGGATGACGACATCCTTGCCCTTTGCTTCGCCCTGCAGCAGTTTGATAGCAGCGCAGGCATTGGCACCTGCGGAGAAGCCGCAGAAAATACCTTCCAAGGAGGAAAGAGCGCGGGCGAATTCGATTGCTTCTTCATCGGAAACAGGCATATTGCCATCGACCAGTTCGTCATCGATGAGGTCAAGCTTCTTTGCATAGCCGCCGCCCTGAATGCGGTGTGCAGGATCGGTAACGCCCTGAGGGCCGTATGCACAAGCCTTGGCGGGTTCAACAACAATGCACTTGATGTCGGGATTATATTGCTTCAGACCTTGTGCCGTGCCGCCGAAGGAGCCGCCTGTACCCGCGAAATCAACAAAATAGGAGAGAGAACCATCGCACTGCTCCCAAATTTCTTTTGCGGTAGTGAGAGCATGAGCATCATTATTTTCTCTGTTATGGAACTGATTGCAGAGATATGCACCATTTTCTTCGGCATATTTGAAAGCAGCTTCCTCAACCTTTTGAAGATCAGCGCCGGAAACAAAGCCCTTGGTGCTTTCGGGAAGCTGAGGAACGAGCAGAAGATCTGCGCCCAAACCGCGCATCATTTTCATTCTTTCCACAGAATTGCCTTCGCTCATAGCAGCGATAAACTTATAGCCTTTGACAGCGCAGACAAGTGCCAGACCATTGCCGGTATTGCCGGAGGTTTCTTCGATAACAGTCATGCCGGGCTTGAGTCTGCCGTCTTTTTCAGCCTGCTCAATCATATGCAGAGCAATACGGTCTTTTTTGCTGGAGGAGGGATTGAGATGCTCAAGCTTGGCAAGCAATCTGCCCTCAACGCCATAATGCTTTGTCAGTCTTGAGAGATTGACCATAGGAGTATTGCCGATAGTTTCCAGAATGCTGGATTTGATATCACCCATTTTCAAAAACCTCTTTTCCAAAGAATATTCAGGAATTGCTTTTTATTATTATGCAGAGTATAATGTATGTAATAATTCCTATTAATTTGCTATGCCTTTATATAATATCACATGAGGAGCAAAATGCAAAAGATTTTCGTGAAAAATTTATTTTTTTTCTTAATTTTTTTGATGTTGTTCAGCGGTTGTCAGAAAAATGAGCTTACGGCTAATTCCGTCAATGGCTATCAGGCTTATGAAACAAGCTTTTTTGCCATGGATACGGTTATCCGCATCACTGCCTATGCTCAGGATGAAGGACTTGCGGTGTCACTTTTGCAGCAGGCGGAACAGGAGTTTAATCGCGTTTCCGATTTATGCAATGCGCATACCGAAAATATGCTGCGCCCTGAAGCGAGCGATGTCTGGCGCGTGAATAATGCAGGCGGTGAGCCTTGCAAGGTCAGCGAAGAGCTGTTCACACTTTTGGAAAATGCATTGCTGCTTTCTGCTGCTGCAGAAAATTCTTTTGATGCTGCAATGGGCAGCCTGATAAATCTTTGGGATATCAAAAACGGCGGTTATCTTCCCACTTCTGAGGAGATATCTTCCTTGCTTGCCTCCTGCGGCAATGAAAAAATCGTCTTGAATCGTGAGGCATTGACGGTGCAGCTAAAAGAAAGTGCGCAGCTCGATCTCGGAGGAATTGCCAAGGGCTATGCCACAGATTGTGCTGCAGCTGTTCTGCGCGAAGGCGGCATTGAACATGCTCTCATAGATGCAGGCGGAAATATTTTTGCTATCGGAGCCAAGCCTGACGGCAATCCCTGGCAGGTAGGCATCCGAAATCCCGAAAACCCCGAGTCTGTGGTTGGAGTCCTTGCTCTCAGCAATTGCGCTGCTGTTACAAGTGCGGTCGACCAAAGATATTTTGTTGCTGACGGAGTGCGATATCATCATATCCTTGACCCCGAAACAGGCTATCCTGCCGATAGCTGTCTTTCCTTGACAGTGCTTTGTGACAATTCCACTGAAGCAGATCTGCTTTCCACCGCGCTTTTTGTTCTGGGAGAAGAAGGCATTGCAGAGGTGATGGTAGATATCCCGCCTGTTGACATAGTGATTATCGAAAATGATTCGGAGATAATAGCAACAAAGGGTGCAGAACAAATCCTTACTTTGCTTGAGGAATAAATATAAAAGTTGTTTATGAGGTAAAGCAAAAATGAAGAATGATAAGATAAGGCT
>JAFSIU010000076.1 GCA_017439615.1 Bacillota bacterium | reverse complement strand
GATATTCGCCGTTTTCATCAATATGCACGGCATAGGGATTGGGGCGCATCGCTCCAAAGGAGCGTATCATCTGATCCATTGGCAGCGAGGGCATAACGCGGGCAGCCATATCAAAAAGCTGCTGCATTCCTTCCTGAGAGGTTTTATAGTCCTCACCTGCTCTTTCGGTCGAGCCAATGAGGATATTGCCATCGACAGTGGGAACAAGAGTGAGGCCTTTGCTTTTTTGCTCGGGTTCATGGAAAACGATATGTCTGATATGTGAAAATGCCTTTGTATCGAGCATGATATAATCACAGAGCGTAGGCACAATGCGGATGGACGGCTCGCAGATCTGCTCGTGGAATTTATCGGAGTCGAGACCTGCGGCATTGACAACAGCGCGGGCGGTAAAAATTTCATCAGCCGTTCTCAGTTCATAGAGACCTTCGGCGTTACGGGAAATATCAAGAACCTCGGTATTCAGCAGAAATTCGGCGCCATTGGCAGCAGCATTTTCAGCGCCTGCAAGACAGAATTCCCAAGGAAGCACGGTGCCGGTATCAGGAACAAAAAGACCATGACAGACATCGGGAGCAAGATTCGGCTCCAATGCAAGCACCTCTTCCCTGCTTAAAAGCCGCATATCAGAGACACCGTTTTCCCTGCCCATTTCCAGCTTGCGTTCAAGAACTTTTGTACCGTTTTCGCCAAAGCTGACCATAAGAGAGCCGCAGCGTGAAAAACGTACGCCAAGTTCATCACAAAGGGTATGGAAATTCTTGGCGGCGCGAACCGTCATGGCAGCTTTTGTGGTGCCGGGCTTGATATCGCAGCCGCTGTAAACAATTGCCGTATTGGAGCGGCTGATACCTGTGCATATATCCTCACGCTTTTCAAGAAGCGCGACCTTTAAATCATAACGCATAAGATTTCGTGCGGCAAAGCAGCCCAAAAGACCGCCGCCAAGCACGATAACATCATAGCTTTTCATTGGAATGTCCTCCGAATCAGGTCAAGATAATGGAATAAATCGTCAAATGTGACTTTCATCCTCAAAAAAACTTATAAGCAAAGTATCGCTTGAAACTTGCATAATTCCATGTTATTATATATTTGTTTTCAGTTAAAAGCAAGTATATTTCAAAAATACCCGTTTTTAACCAATGAAGCATTGGCATAAGAAAACAGAAAAAATCATTGATTAACTGCTCATTCATTTTTTAACAGCGTAAATTTCACAAACCCCGATAAACAAAACATTTGTTTTGTTTCTTTTTCATACACTTTTACAATTTATCAGTTGGGAGAAATATATTATGATCATTCAACCCTTCTTAGTTGTTACGCTGCCCGATAATGAAAAAGCAGTTGAATTATACAAAAACGGTATTACGACCTTTCACGAAAAGAAATTTGACGAAGCATTAAAAATGTTCAATGACGCAGTAGCAGAAGAGCCTGATTTTGGTGTCGCATATCACAATGCTGGTATTTGCGCTCAGAGAACAGAAAACTTCGGACTTGCTCTCGAAAAGCATTTGAAAGCTTTGGACTGTGGTTATGATGCTGCTGATGTTTATCAAGGCTGCGGTTTTTGTTTCTATAAGCTTGGTGAGTATATCAAGGCAATAGAAAACTATAATATTGCCATACAAAAGGATGCAAAGCTGCAAAATGTTTTTTTTGAGCGTGCTGAAGCGCATCTGGCTGCGGGAAATTTTGAAGCAGCATTTGAAGATTATTCCGAAGCGATCAGAACTAATCCCGATGCTGCCGAACAATATTTCAAGCGCGCACTTATATTTATGAACAGGGGCGAATATGAAAAAGCAATCGAAGATCTGAATGAGGCAAAGATATTCAAATCCAATGATGTTCAGGTATATTCTAACCGTGCAGTTTGCTATCATCAGCTTGGTATGCTGAAGGAAGCCGAAGCCGATTATAATACTGCTATCTTTTTGAATCCTCATTTGGCTGAAAGCTATTTCGGATTAGGAGCTGTTCTCTATGATGCGGATAATTACGAGCAGGCAATAAAAAGCATAAATACCGGATTGGCACTGAATCAGGAAGCAATACAAGGATTTGTATTACGCGGAATTTGTTATTTGACTGTCGGGGCTGTCGATGATGCCATAAATGACTTTGATAAAGCGGCCGAGCTTGCACCCGAAGACGGAGAGATATATTTTCTGCTTGCTGAGGCTTATGCAGCAAAAGGTGACAGCGAAATACAGCAGGCAGAGATTTACAGACAAAAGGCTGCAGATTTAGGGTTTACAGAATAGCAGCAACATATATCGGAGGATTATTCAGGACATGGAAACTTTTGACATTGCGGTCATCGGCGGTGGTCCCGCAGGTATGGCTGCAGCAGGTAAGGCAGCAGAAGAAGGATTGAGGGTGCTTTTGATAGAAAGAGACGAGGCGCTCGGCGGCATTCTCAATCAATGTGCTCATAAGGGCTTTGGCATAACCTATTTCGGCGAAGAGCTGACGGGACAGGAATATGCAGCCAGATGTATCGAGGCTATTAAGCAAACAAATGTCGAGATACTGACAGATACAATGGTTCTCGGTATTGATGAAAACAGAATAATCACACTCTCCGGCAGCAAAACACGCTATGACAGAATTCAAGCTAAGGCTATCATCATTGCAACAGGCTGCAGAGAACGCCCCATAGGAGCTCTGCCAATCGTCGGTTCTCGCCCTGCAGGTGTCCTGTCAGCAGGTGCAGCACAAAAAATGCTCAATGTAGGTGGCTATGATATCGGTAATAACTTTGTTATACTCGGTTCCGGTGATATCGGTATGATCGTTGCGCGCGAGCTGGCACTCAGGAACAAAAATGTTATCGGTGTGATCTGCCACACAAAGCAATGCAGCGGTCTGCCACGAAATCGCATCAATTGTCTTGAAAGATTCAATATTCCTCTCCTGACCGAAACAAATATCAAAGAAGTGCATGGTCAGGCAAGAATAAGCGGTGTGACAATATTCTCCACTGTTGATGGCACGGAGGAATTCATGGAATGTGATACTTTGATAGTTGCCGTCGGGCTCATTCCCGAAAGAGAGCTGCTCGATAAGTTCGACATACAAAATACACCTGAATGGCTTTTTATCTGTGGGAATGCGGATTATGTTCATGATCTTGTCGATGATGTTACCATCGAATCAGAAAAAATGGGTAAAATCGCCGCTGCTTTCGTCAAAGGTGAAAAAAGCAGCATAGACAATATAACAGCTGCCGAGCAGGAGCCTGAGCAGGAGAATACTCTTGATACAGATGAAGATGCTGCGGAAATCTGCATCTGTGTCGCCTGCCCCAAATCCTGCCGCGCAAGATTTGTTGACGGGAAATGGCTTGGGCTTGCCTGCGGCAGAAAAGAACCTGCCCGTGCAATTTAACTAAAACAAAACCATGACTTGCTGAATTGAAGAATTTATAACTTGCAGTTTTTACAAAATTCTACGGAGGTATGATATGGTTACTTTTGAAATGGCAAATGGCAAAAAAATCGTTATCAAGGTTTATCCCGGATGCGCGCCCATAACTGCCAAAAATTTTCTTTATTTAGCGTCCGAAGGTTTTTATAACGGAACAATTTTCCATCGCGTCATTCCCGATTTTATCATTCAGGGAGGATGTCCCAACGGTGATGGCTGGGGCAATCCCGGCTGGAAAATCAAAGGTGAATTTAAGCATAATCTGGTGGACAATCATCTTGTCCATCTGCGCGGTGCTGTCGGCATGGCAAGAGAATCACATGATCCAGACTCCGCCGGCTCACAGTTTTATATCGTGCTGAAGCGCAACAGAAACATTGATTATCACTATTGCATTTTTGGCGAGGTTACCGAAGGTATGGATGTGGTTGATGAAATTGCCGGAGTTGAAACCGATGCAAACAACCGCCCCATTGAAGAGCAAAGAATCGTCAAAACAACACTTGATCCTGATGAAGAGGTTTTTGCATATAAGCCTGAAGTCATTGAGATCAATCCTCCTGCTCACGCCCCTTCTGACAAAACGCAGGCATAACCCCAAAAAACTGAAATCAAAAAAGCTCGTCCTCACCGGACGAGCTTTTTTATGCATGAATCATGTCGGAGAAATCAATTATGATTTTGTTTTTTGGATGATCGGGGAAAAAATAACGACTGATTGTCAAAATGTCTTTATCCGAAATATTGGTACAGTCTGAAAGCACCCAATCCCTGGTCAAACTGAAAAGACCATCGGCATAAAACAAAAAGACACT
>JAFSIU010000075.1 GCA_017439615.1 Bacillota bacterium | reverse complement strand
TTTTGCTTTATAATACCGATGTTGAGTTGATTTATCCCTGGGCTGGTTTTGGTTTTGATCTTGAATTCAGCTTGAATCAACTGTCATATTTCATTATTCTGGCAGTATCCATGTTCACTGTTTTGGTAGGTCTCTTTTCAATGGTTGCATTGAGAAAGAAAGACTATGCCAATACATATTTCTTCTATTATCTTCTTACTATTGCTTTTGTGAATGGAGCAGTTTTATGCTCTAATATGGGCGTAATGCTCTTCTTCTGGGAAGGTCTGCTTGTGCTGCTTTTTGGTATGCTTGTTGCAGTGAATAAAACTGCTATCAAAACTGCAGTTAAAGCTTTAGTCGTTAATGGTGTAGCTGATCTGATACTTATGATGGGTATCGGTATTACATGTTATTTGGCAGGCTCTATGCATATGTCTGATATTAGTAAGCTGCCAATTGAAGGTTTGGGCGCTGTCGGCTTCTTTATGATGCTGCTTGGTGCTATTGGCAAGGCCGGATCTATGCCTTTCCACAGCTGGATACCTACTGCTTCAGAAGATGCTCCTGCTCCTTTTATGGCATTTCTGCCGGCAGCGATTGAAAAGCTTGTTGGTATTTATTTACTGGTTCGCATTGTTGTTGATTTTTATGATTTCCAGCATGGTTCTGTTGCAAGCATCGTTGTTATGGCTATCGGTGCAATTACTCTCATCTGTGCTGTTGCAATGGCATTGATTCAAAAGGATTTCAAAAAGCTTTTATCATTCCATGCTATAAGTCAGGTAGGCTATATGGTATTGGGTATAGGCACAGCCTTACCTGTCGGTATTGTCGGCGGCCTTTTCCATATGCTTAACCATGCTGTTTATAAATGCTTATTATTCCTGACCTCAGGTGCTGTAGAATACAGGACCGGTACTACCGATCTTAAAAAGCTTGGTGGGCTTGCAAATGTTATGCCCATAACTGCTATATGCTTTATGCTGGCTGCTTTGTCCATTTCCGGTGTGCCTCCTTTCAATGGATTTTTCTCCAAAGAGCTTGTGTTTGATGCTGCATTGGAAACTAATATAGTTTTCTATATCATTGCTGTTCTAGGTGCATTCCTTACTGCTGCTTCTTTCCTCAAGCTTGGTCATACAGTTTTCTTCGGCAAAATGCCCGAAGAACACAAGAATGTTAAAGAAGCTCCTTTTGGTATGTTGCTTCCAATGTTAATTCTGGCTGTTTTGTGCATATTCTTCGGTTTGTTCAATGAATACCCGCTGTTGATGTTTATTCAGCCTGCTCTTGGCGAAGCTGTGCTGCACGGTGAATCCTTTGCTGGCTTCCCGAACAACACCTTGCTCTTAACTATTACATTGATCGTTCTGCTTTTATCTGTAATCAATCACATTCTCGGTCTCAAGGCAGGCGGTGGTGTTCCGCTTAAGGCATCAGATCATTTTCGCTACTGTGTAGGTCTCAAAGGCATATATGATGTAGCTGAGAAAGGTGCTTTTGATCCATATAATATTTTGCTTTTCATAGTAAAATATTTGTCGATTCTGGCATATAAGATAGATCGCGGCATTAATGCAGTCTATGATATCGCATTTGTGAAGGCTGCCGAATTTGTTTCGGCACAAACTTCGGCAATAAATCGCGGCAAGATCTCAGCACATCTGATATGGTGCATTATCGGTTTGGCAGCTGTCTTTATTGCTTTTATCATTAATTTATAAGGAGGGAATGAAAAATGAATACTGTTGATATGCTTGTATTATATTCCTTCTTTGTTTTGCCCTTGGCAGCTGTTTTTGTTTTTAATCTTTTGCCTCGCAGAGTTTCTGACAAAATTGCAGTTCACTTTTTGACAGGATTAAGCTTGCTTGTACTTATCTCTGCAGTTGTTGAATGCATACAGCTTTTGACAAAATTTGATTATGTGTCTTTCTCTTTATTATGGGATATGAAAGCTGCAAATGCCTCATTTTTCTATCTTGATCTTACATCCTGTGTTGTTATCGCTTGTACTGCATTATCTGTGCTTTGTGCAGCATTGGTTGCCAAAGACAGTCTGCGTCCTGAAAAAAAATACAGCTTTGTTAACCTGGCTGTTATCATTATGTTGGCCATCAACGGCATGGTTATGGTGACAGATTTGTTTTCATTCTATGTTTTCCTTGAAGTTGCAGGTATTTGCGCGTTTATACTTGTAGCTTTGAATAAGGATAGTCAGGGGCTTGAGGGCTCATTTAAGTATTTTCTTATGTCTGCTTTGGCGACTGCATTTTTGTTGATCGGTATGGCCTTTATCTTTATGAACACAGGCTCACTCTATTTTGTAGAAATTCAGGCATTTCTCAGCAAGAGCTATACTGCCAACTATTTCCTTTTCCAGCTTGGATTATGTTTTGTTTTGGTTGGTCTTTGTATCAAGGCAGGTATCACTCCCTTTCATGGTTGGGTACCGGATGCTTATCAATCGGCTCCTGCCTCTGTTTCTGTTTTGATGGGCGGTATTGTTACAAAGGCTTGCGGAATTTACGCGCTTATCAGAGTTTTCGGTTTTATCCTTCCTGATTTCGGTTTTGTAACTGACATTCTGATGATATTTGCCTTGCTTGCAATTTGCTTTGGTGCTTTCACTGCTATGGCACAGAGCAATTTCAAGCGTATTTTAGCTTATTCTTCTATCAGCCAATTAGGTTATATCGTTTTAGCTGTTGCAGTTGGTACACCGCTTGCTATTGTCGGTGCTGTATTGCATTTTGTCAATCACTCTTTGTTTAAAGGCTCTTTGTTTGTCAATGCAGATGCCATAGAGCGTGAAACAGGTACTTTGGAAATCACGCAATTAGGCGGACTCGGCAAACAAATGCCCGTTACCAGTATATCCTCTGTTTTATCTTTTTTGTCTGCTGCAGGCATTCCTCCGCTTTCAGGCTTCTGGAGCAAATTCCTGATTATTCTTGCTGCCTGGCTTGCAGGATTTAAAGCTGCAGCCGCAATTGCGCTTATTGCCAGTCTTGTAACGATAGCTTATTTCCTGCGTTTGCAGAAAGCTGTTTTCTTTGGTAAGAGCAGGGAAGAGTTTGCGGATATCAAAGAAAGCAGTGTATCAAATAAAGCTGCCGCCATTGTTTTGTCTGCATTGACTGTTGCAGGCAGTGTTTTGATTCCTGTTGTTTTATCTGTTTTAAAAGCCAATGGCTTGATTTAGGAGGTGTAGCATGACAGGAATTACTTTATTGATTCTTTTGGTTATAATGGTGCTTTTTCTTCTTTTAGCACTCACCAAGAAAAGCTTATTGAAGTCTGCTGTTGCACTTGCTTGTGCAAGCGTTATGCTGACAATAATTCTTTTCATACTTGCAGCACCGTGGGGCGCGGTTTTTGAGCTTTCTGTTTGTGCTGGCCTGATTACTGTTGTATTTATTTCTACTATCAGTATGACTGATGCTAAGAGTAAAAGGGAAGACTATGAGGAGCGCAAGCTGCACAACAAAAAATTTGCCCCTTTATTTTTCATACTTGCAGTTGTTGTGGCAGCTACCGCATATTTCCTCAGCCAGCAGGCAGGTATTGTCATTCAGGGGAATGAACTTGGCTATGATTTCAAAGAAGTGCTGTGGAATACCAGACAAACTGATATTGTCGGTCAGATAGTTTTGGTTTTGGCCGCTGTTTTTGGAATAACAGTATTCTTTAAGGAGGTTGATTAATATGAATACAGCAGATTTTAATCTTTTCACTGTTTCCGTACTGGTCGCCGCCTTGACTATTGTTATTGCTGCGGTATATACATTGATCAGGACAAATAATCTCATTCGTGTAATTATAGCTGTTGAAGTTATGATGAAGGCTGTGACCCTTCTGCTGATACTTGCAGGCTTGGTTGCAGGAAATATGGCATTGATACAAAGCTTTATCATTACAATTATTGTCTGTGAGGTTGCAGTTGCAATCGTTGCAGCCGGTATTGCAGTAAACTGCTATCGCAAGAACGGTTCGCTTAATATTTCCGCTTTGGAAAAATTGAAAGGGTAGGTGATAGAATATGAGTTTTTTATTAACACCACCGGTAGCCTTTGCCATATTCATCATCTTAGGTTTGTTGTTTGTATATACAATGAACGGATTAGCTCCCAAAGGCAGTGAATCTGAGGCTAAGCTTAAGCAATATGCCAGTGGTCAGGATATTGCTCCCGTGCGTATTTCACCTGATTATAGCGGCTTCTTTCCGTTTGCTTTCTTATTTACTTTAATGCATGTTGTTGTGCTTGTTGTTGCCACTCTTCCTCAGGATGTTCTCGGACTTCCCTTACTGTATCTGGCAGCAGCAGCATTAGTAGTTTATATCTTAATCAGGAGGTAAGTATGAATCCTCTCAAAAAACTGATTAAATGGGCGCAAAGAAAATCGCCCTGGATAATCCATTTCAATGCCGGCGCATGCAATGGCTGCGATATTGAAGTTGTCGATGCGCTTACACCCAGATTTGATTTGGAGCGCTTCGGTGTTCTGCAAAAGGGTTCGCCTCGTCATGCTGATGTTTTGGTTTGTACGGGTGCTGTTACTATGCAGACTGCAGACAGACTCAAGAATATATATGATCAGATGGCAGAACCAAAATTTGTAGTTGCTGTCGGTACATGTGCATGTTCAGGTGGCGTATTTGGTGATTGCTATTGTGTCAAGGGCGGTATTGATGCGGTTATACCGGTTTCTGCATATATTCCCGGTTGTGCAGCCCGTCCGGAAGCCATTATTGATGGCGTTGTCAAGCTGCTTTCCACATTGGAAGATAAAAAGCTGCAGCCGAAAAACCCGATTGTAATTAATAGCGAAAAAGAGCTTGCTGATATGCTTGATGAAGCTGAAGCAGCTGAAGAAAACACCGAAACTGAAAATTTTGAAGAGAATAAGGCAAAGGAGGATAATGAGAATGCTTGATTTTCATACATTAAAGAATTCAATCATAGAGCGTTTCCCAAATCTTTCCGATGAATATTTTCGTGAAGATGGTACAAGACTGTGGGTGAAAGCTGTTTTGCCGCAGGAATTTATTACCTTGTTCGATTTTGTAGTAAAAGAACTTAGGTTTGATAATTTTCATATGACTGTCGGTTTGGATAGCGGTGATTACTTCGAGATTATATATTTACTCAGCAATGCAGAAAATCAAATGCTTAATCTGCGTCAGCGTACCGTTTCCAGAGATGATACCTTTGCTGCATCTGTTTATCCTTATTTTGAAAATGCTCTCTTCCATGAAAGAGAGCTTATCGATTTGTTTGGTATTGATGTACAAGGACTTCCCGCCGGTCATCGTTATCCCTTGCCTGATAAATGGCCTGATGATAATTATCCTTTACGCAAGGATTGGAAGACGGAATTTTTTGATAAAAAGACATTGACCTATGATCATGAAGCTGCAGCAGAGGCTGAGCGTTTAAGACTCGAAGAAGAGGCTCGTAAAAAGGCTGCTCGTGAGGCAGCAATAGCCGCGGCGAAAGCAAAAAAAGCACAACAGGAAAAGGAGGCACAGGCTAATGAGTAAAAATCTGGTTATCCCAATTGGTCCTCAGCATCCTTCTTTGAAAGAGCCTGCTTGCTTTACTATCACTCTTGAAGGTGAGAAGGTTATTGAGGCTGATATCGGCATCGGATATAACCATCGCGGTATTGAGAAATCCTGTGAGAGCCGTAATTATTATCAGGCACTTTATATTATTGAACGTGTCTGCGGTATTTGCTCTCATTCCCATTCCACTTGTTATCTTAGTGGTGTAGAGAAGCTTGCCGGTGTTGAGATAC
This sequence comes from Bacillota bacterium, assembly GCA_017439615.1. Taxonomy (GTDB): domain Bacteria; phylum Bacillota; class Dehalobacteriia; order UBA4068; family UBA4068; genus RGIG3181. Next base: position 5,038 of record JAFSIU010000075.1, on the reverse strand, counting down.
CTCGCCGTGCAGCTTTCATTCGTACCATTTTTGGTGAATTGGAAAGATTGCACAGCCATTTGCTTTGGCTTGGTGTAGCAGGACATGAAATTGGCTTTGATACATTGTTTATGTATACCTGGCGCGACAGAGAGCTGGTACTTGATATCTTAGCTATGCTTTGCGGCAACCGTGTCAACTATGGCATCAATACTTTGGGCGGTGTTCGCAGAGATCTCGAGCCTCAGCATATCGATGATATTCGCCGTATGTGTGCCAAAATCGAAGAACGCAACAATTATTATGTTAATCTTGCATTGTCCGATGCTACTTTGGCAGCAAGACTTTCAGGTGTTGGTATGCTGTCCAAGGAGGATGCTTTGAAATACGGTGCAGTTGGTCCTGTTCTCAGAGCTTCCGGAGTCAAGTCCGATACTCGCCGCAATGATCCCTATTTGATTTATCCTGAAATTCCCTTTGATGTTATCACCTATGATTCCTGCGATGTTTTCGGCAGAGTTGTCGTTCGTGTTTTGGAAATCAATGAAAGTATCAAAATTATTCGCTACTGTCTGGATAATATGCCCGATGGTGATATAATTGCCAAAATGCCTCGCAAAATTCCTGCAGGTGAGGTTGTTTCCAGATATGAAGCTCCACGCGGCGAAGATGTACACTTTATAAAGGCAAATGGTACCGATATTCCCGAACGTGTAAAGGTTCGTGCTCCTTCTGAGGCAAACTGGCATTCAATGGCTCATATGCTTAAAGGTGATTATCTTGCTGATACTCCCATCATTATCGCAGCGATCGATCCTTGCTATTCCTGTACTGACCGTGCTATTACACTGAATAATGCTGCGGGAAGCAAGAGAACAGATTGGGAAGCCATCAGAAAACATGGTATTGAGTTTTATCGCAACAAGGGCGTTGATGTTTCCAGAATTCTTTTGCCCGAAAAAATAAACTATTAGTGAAAGAGGAATTGTTATGGAATTTTTCCAAATGCTCGTATTTCCGGGTTTGATATTCCTTTCGGTCTATTCCTTTGCTTTGGAATATTTTGACCGTATTGTATACGCACGCTTGCAGAACAGACAAGGTCCTCCTTGGTATCAGCCGATTGCAGACTTTTTTAAGCTGCTTGGCAAGGAGGTCATTGTTCCTGCATCCGTCAGTAAGCTTTGGTTCAAGCTGCTGCCTGTTTTTGCCTATGCGGCAAACTTGGCAGCCTTCCTTTACATACCGCTTACATCTGCCAATTCTCTTTATCCTTTTAGCGGTGATTTAATTGTTGTATTGTATCTTTTGACAATTCCAACACTTTGCTTCTTTCTGGCAGGTTATATTTCAGAAGGTGTTTACAGCGGCTTGGGTGCAGTTCGTGCTCTGACACAGCTTTTTGCTTATGAAGTACCGCTTTTTATGGCATTGCTTGCTCCCGCAATTCTTGCCGATTCCTGGTCTTTTGCAGGAATATCGGCATATTATTCCGCGCATCCTATTATGATGCTTGTCAATATTCCTGCATTTATCATTGCCATCATCGCAGCACAGGGCAAGCTTGAAAGAACTCCTTTTGATGCACCGGAGGCAGAAACCGAAATCGTTGCAGGTGCCTTTACCGAATATAGCGGTAAGCTGCTTGCACTTTTCAGATTTACAGTTGATGCTGAGCTTGTTGTTGTGGCATCTTTGTTGGCCGCAGTTTTCCTGCCTTTCTATGCATCAAATTTCATCATTTCGTTCATACTTTATTTGCTGAAAACTGTATTTATTGTATTTATCCTTGCAGTATTCAAAGGTCTTATGGCAAGATTGCGTATTGAGCAAATTGTCGCTTTCTGCTGGAAATGGCTGATTGGAATAGGCCTGCTGCAGATAGTTTTGAATGTTATTATTAAGGGGGCATTCTGATGAAAAAGAAAATACCGGGTGCAATCATCAAAACCGCTTTCCCAACAATTTTTCAAAAGCCTGCAACTGTTGGCTATCCTTTCGAACCTTTGAAAATCGATGATGATTACAGGGGCGAGCTTACTTATGATGCGGAAGCCTGCATCGGCTGCTCTATGTGCATGAGAGATTGCCCTGCTAATGCTATTGAGATCATTAATATCGGAACCAAGGAAGATAAGAAATTTAAGGCAATTTTTCATCTTGACCATTGCATTTATTGCGGACAGTGTGTTGACAGTTGCCCTAAGGATGCACTTGTTATGAGCAATAATATTGAACTGGCTTCTCTTGACCGTAATAATCTGAAAGTTGAGCGCGAATGATTCTGAGAAACTATTTAAACAAATTCTTCAATGGCGAAAGAGTGGCAGTTCTTGGCATTGGCTCTGAGCTTTGCGGTGATGACAGTGCGGGTATGCTTTGTGCTGCAATGCTTAAGCGGGAATTGTCTAAATATGATGATATTCTTGTTATTTCTGCCTCTACCGCTCCTGAGAATTTCACAGGTGAGATATGTGATTTCAAGCCATCATCTTTGATTCTGATAGATGCTGCTGATTTAGGCTTGAATGTAGGGGAGATAGGTATCATCAATCCTGCTGATATCAAGGGCATATCTTTTTCCACTCATATGCTGCCGCTTTCTATGCTGGTGCAATATTTTGAGATGACTGTCAAGTGCTCAATCGGCATTTTAGGAATTCAATATAAGCAAAAGGGCTTTGGTGATCCCGTTTGTGAAGAGGTACAAACAACAGTTGGAGATATTGTTGATTGCATAACTGAGCTGACTATACATAATTATGAGGTGAAATAATATGAAAGAAATGATTTTAGGAATTGCAGTTCTCTTATTTGCGATTGCTTTTGCACTTGCATCGTCAGGAATGGAGATTATAGTATTTTTGATCAGCCTTGCAGGTCTGGCTATCACAATTCAGGGTTATAGAAAATAGAAAGAAGCGTCTTTTTAAGACGCTTCATTTTTACTCTAAGGTTTCAATTGCACCGATGAAAAGCGGCAGCATATTTTCACAGTCAATTATCATATAGATAAAGGGACGATCGAGATAAACTGTTTTGATTTCCTCCGGCGGCCTGAGGGATGTTGCCTTTGCCATTTCAACTATTGTGGCAGCGCCTGCTTCTGTGCCTTTTTCATCAAGGGCTATGAAGGTCTTATGCAAAACACGGCTGATATAAATATTATTCTCTCCATTGCCATAAAGCCCAAGTGTCGTAAAATCGGCTTTTTCGCCGTCAAAGGCATCTGTCATGCCGAGGTTTTGCAAAATTTCATTAAGTTCCACTGAGTATTCACTTTCAAACTTTGGAATAGCTGCATTGACTTTAACAGAATGAGAATTTTTGATTGTATCAAGCAAAGCAGCAGGATCAAGCTGCTTGATATAATCTTTCAATGCAATTCCTTCATCAGGCAGAATTGCGGCAAGGGCATATTCATTATCTTTATAAAACTTGATGAAGCCCTGCGCGTTCTCAAGCTCAAGATAACTCTTTTCAGAGGAAAACATCAATTTGGCATCTTCCTTTTTTCCGTCAGAATTTGTGAAAACGCCGTCTCTGACCTGATGCTCAAAATATGTGTTTTGCCATTCGGCTTTGAAGGAAAGGGCATTTATCAAATACATGATGGCTTCCTGCGGAATTGCATCAAGCATATCTTTTATCATCCCGTCGGTGTTATCTTCTATCCATTGATTGATGTCCTGCAAGGTCTGCGCATCAAAATCTGCATTAAATATCCCTGCATCATAATATGCGGCATTTTTCTGCAGAAAATCTTCTTTTACCACCAATTTGTTATCATTCTTTATCCAGATGGAGTTGGCAATGTTAAGCTTATTTGTGCTTTCCTGAGGCAGATTTTTAATATAATTATGCAGGAAGAAATTCAGCTCATCAATGCTGATGCCGAAAACCTCTTCCATTTGCTTGAGGGTGTCATTTTTGGCACCGTTTGCTGTCATGGCTAAAGCAGAGATAATGGAGATAGGGGAGAGCATGGTGTTTTCGCCATCTCGGAAGCTGTTTTGAAATATATCAAAAGTAAATTTATATATTGCTTCAGGCGCGTGCAGAACTTCATTGTCCAATGGAGTTATCGTTTCCGCGCTGATATTTTGCATTAAGTCAATAGTGCCCATTTTCATAACCTCCTGCTTGTTTTCAGAATCAATTTTTGAAGGTGCTTCAGGCTCTAAATATGCCTGTGTGATAGAAGCCTGCCTATTGTCATCCGGACTGGTTTGTTTGTTTTCGGAGTTGATTTTTGAGGATATATCCGGTTCGTAAGACTGCTGCGTAATAGCTATTTGCGTATTGTCATCCTGCTGTGTATAGGAGGATTCACAACTGCAGAGCATAACACCACAAAATATAAGCAAAAGAATTGTGATTATAGCTTGCTTCTTCATATTTTAACATCCTTTCATCAAAATATAATATATGGACTATATTAAGATGAATTTTGTTCCATTTGTAAAAAATGCTGCATATGAAATGCAGCATTTTTTAAGCTTATTTGAAATAGTTTATGCCACCCTTGAAGATCGGCTGCGGTTCAAAATCGGGAATATTCTTGCCGATTTCCTTTTTAACACGTTCAGCATGTCCCATTTTGCCCATTACACGGCCATCAGGGCTTGTGATGCCTTCAATTGCCCAATAAGAGCCATTGGGGTTATAAAGATAGTCCATGGTGGGATTGCCTTCCAAATCGACATATTGAGTAGCAATTTGTCCATTGGCAAGCAGCTTTTGCAGGTTTTCTTCGTCGGCAATGAAGCGTCCTTCACCGTGAGAAACAGGGATTTTATAAACTTCACCAACCTTGCATTCGGAGAACCAGGGAGAAATTGTGGAGCAAACCTTAGTGTTGACAATTCTTGCAACGTGATGCCCGCAATAATTGTAGGTAAGTGTGGGGGAGTTAGGTGCTTGTTCTGTGATTTCGCCATATGGCACCAATCCGAGCTTGATAAGCGCCTGGAAGCCATTGCAGATGCCGATGCCCAGACCGTCACGCTTATAAAGCAATTCCATAACAGCTTCCTTGATTGCAGGATTGTGGAAAGCA
>JAFSIU010000074.1 GCA_017439615.1 Bacillota bacterium | reverse complement strand
TGAAAATGAAAAAGTATAACGTAAATGTAAATGGAACACTTTATGAAATAACACTTGAAGTAGTAGATGGTGCAGCTCCCACAGCTCCTGCTGCTCCCGCAGCACCCGCTCCCGCAGCAGCACCCGCTCCTGCAGCAGTTTCTGCAGGCGCAGAGTCAGTTAACAGCCCAATGCCCGGAACAATACTCGCCGTTAATGTATCTGTTGGACAAACAGTTAATGCAGGCGATGTACTCATGATTCTTGAGGCAATGAAAATGGAAAATGAAATCACCGCTCCCAAATCCGGTAAGGTAACAGCCGTTTCTGTAACAAAAGGCGCTTCTGTTGATTCGGGCGCACAGCTTTGTGTTATTGAATAATTAAAGAAGAGGCACATCTAAAATGAAAAAGAAACTTCTCATTTCGCTTTTCTCCTTCATTATGATTCTGCTCATTCTTTGTGGTAATTGTTTCACCGCCTTTGCAAGTGAAAGCGCTAACTCCGTTTATGTAAGCGATGCAAGGATAGTGGCAGTAGAAGAAAACGGCGAAACCAAATATCAATTAGTAGTTACAATTAAAAACGACCTTCAAGATAATGATAACGGCAAGGTTGTCGGTCTTCATGTTCTTCAATCAGCAATCAGAATTGATGCCTATGATAAAGAACTTTACACCTTCACAAGCGGCAATATGTGTAATATCGAGGATATAGCTGCTTATGATACATCAACAGTTTATTTCGACATCAAAACAGTAGGCGACCTTGATATAACAGGTGCAGAAACAGATATCAAATATACAATTCAGTATATTCCCGAAGACATCAAGCATGAGTCTTCCGATATGGTCGGCACCAATAATATCAAAACCGTAGAAGGCGATGCAAAGGTTAATGAAAAGGTAACCGAGCTTGGCACAATTTTCAATTTCATTAAGCAGATGGGATTTTATAATCTCTTTGCCGATTTTGGAACCTATTGGCCAAACCTTGTTATGATGGTCATTTCCTTTGTACTTATGTACCTTGCAATAGTCAAGAAATTCGAGCCCTTGCTCCTTCTTCCTATCGCATTCGGTATGTTACTTACAAACCTTCCTGCCGCAGGTATGTTCCATGAGTTCCTCTTTGCAGGCGGCCATGTTAATTGGACTGCATTCTCTGCAAATGCAGGCCTTATCGACTATTTATACCTCGGTGTTAAGCTTGGCATCTATCCCTGCCTTATTTTCGTAGGAGTTGGTGCTATGACCGATTTCGGTCCCCTTCTTTCTAATCCCAAGAGCTTGCTCCTCGGTGCTGCGGCACAGCTTGGTATTTTTGCTACCTTCTTTGCAGCTCGTGAAACAGGCTTTTTCACAGCAGCACAAGCAGGTTCCATCGGTATCATAGGCGGAGCAGACGGTCCTACCGCAATCTTTGTAGCCTCTAAACTCGCTCCCGAATTTTTAGGACCTATCGCAGTTGCGGCATATTCATATATGGCTCTCGTTCCTGTTATTCAGCCACCGATTATGCGACTTCTCACAACCAAGAAGGAACGCGAGATTGTCATGAAACCCATAAGATCCGTTTCAAAGCGCGAGAAGATTATCTTCCCAATTGCAGTTGCAGCTTTTGTAGCACTTCTTGTTCCTTCCGCAGCGGCACTTGTTGGTTGCTTAATGCTTGGTAACCTTATGCGTGAGTGCGGCGTAGTTGAAAGACTTGCAAAAACAGTTCAAAATGAGCTTATGAATATAGTCACTATATTCCTCGGTA